>CAZKPI010000031.1:14087-17459 GCA_964554555.1 uncultured bacterium | reverse complement strand
CGGAATGTTTCATGGGGTCCGTCCGCTCGGCAGATTTACGGGAAGGCTTTCCCGGTGCGGGAATCCTAGCACAGGGGATCCGGGAATTCAAGGCCGCGGGGACAGGACCTACCTTCAGTACCTTCCGGGCCATCCGCCCGTTCGCCCCGCCGGCCACGATTCGCTTGACTTTCCCGAAAGGGGGTGCCATCATGCAACAAACCGCTGAAGCCGGAAGACTTCAGACATCACATTGACAGGAGCTTGGCTCACCCATGTTGAAACGGATTCTGGCCCTGACGATCGTCCTGTTGCTCGGTTCCAACCTCGCCGCCTTCGCGGCGGATCTCATCCAGCTGGTCCCCGAGACCTCCTCCTTCGTGTTCGCCATCAACCTCGAGAAGATCCTGAAGACCGACGCCATCAAGAAACAGGTCGAAGAGGGCATGGCCAAGCAGACCCCCGAGCAGAAGAAACTCTACGATGAGTTCATCGCCAAGACCGGGCTCAATCCCCTCCAGCACCTTCAGCAGATCATGATCTTCGCCTCCGGCCAGATCGATCCCAAGCTGGGCAAGCCGGAAGCCGGCGTCCTGATCAACGGCACCTTCGACGTGGCGAAGATCATCGCCGCCATCAAGGCCGACGAGAAGGCCGCCGCCGACGTCAACATCGACAAGTTCGAAGGCTTCGACTGCATCAAGGCCAAGAAGGAAGCCGAGGGCATGGCCCTCTTCCTCGACGGCAATACCGGCGTGGTGGGCAGTAATGAAGCCCTCAAGTCCGTGGTCGGCGTCAAGAAGGGCACCACCAAGAACATCACCGCCAACGCCGCCTTCGGCAACCTGCTGAAGAAAGTCGACACCAGCGCCAGCTTCTACGGCGTGGGCCTGATCCCCGAGACCCTCAAGGCCAAGGCCAAGGAAAACCCCCAGGCCGCCCCCCTCGCCGCCCTCAATGCGTTCTTCCTCTCCTTCAACTATGACAACGACCTCGTCTTCAGCTTCAACGGCGAAGTCGACGACAAGAAAAACATGGACGGCGTCATGACCTCCCTCAACGGCTTCCTCGCCATGATCAAGATGATCGCCGGTCAGACCCCCGAAGCCGCCGAGATCCTCAACATGATCAAGATCGAGTCCACCGACACCTCCGCCAGGATCAGCCTCTCCGTGCCCAAGGCCAAGCTCGACGAGGTGAAGAAGAAGCTCGAGGAGCGCATGAAAGCCGCCCCCCAGGGCCAGCCCGGCGCCGAACCCAAGATGGAAGAAGGCAAGTAAGGTCCTTTCCGCCTCCTGACCCCCGGGCTCCCTCCCGGGGGTTTTTCCTTTTCCCCTCCTCACAATCCTCCCCCTCCTGCCGATAAAGGAGGGCATGAAGTGGCTCAGGTTCTTCCTGTGCCTGGTCGGCATCGTCCTGGTCGGCTCGGTTCCGGCCGCCGCCCAGCCGTTCGATCTGATCGTCCCCGACGAAAGCGTGGGCGACAGCCTCAGCACGGAGCTCCGCCGCCTGCAGGCCATCGAGCGCGACATCAGCCTCGAAAAGCTGACCCAGGCCCCCACCAAGCTCGAGGCTCTGATCGAACTCGGCGACCTGCGCCTGTCCCAGGGCAAGCTCGAAGAGGCCGAACGGTTCTACGAAATGGCCCTGGAGATCCAGCCCGAGAACATGCTGGCCAACAAGGGCCTGGCCCTGGTCTATTATCATCAGGGGAAATTCGGCAAAACCAAGGCCATCTTCGACCGCCTCACCCAGCTTTATCCCCTGTCCGAAGCCCTCCACAAGGAAGTGGACCGCGTCCGGAGCCGGCTCTCCTCCTCAGGGGAGGTGGGCCTGCGCATCCGCGAAGACAACCGGGGTTTCCAGGAGGTCGTCTCCCACCTCGAGGCCTACTTCCCCTCCTTTACCTACCCCAGGCTGTCCGCCCGGTACCGGTTCGAAACCTGGCAATACAAGGAAGGCGGGGAAAAACTCAACAGCAAGGTCCTCGCCTCGACCTTCGAGTATGTCCTCTCCAACCGCAGTCGCCTCGCCCTCACCTACGCCCCGGAAACCATCACCGACCGGTCGACCATCGGCGCGTTCACCATCCACGGCGTGACCGGCACCGACCAGCTCCACCTGGCCGCCCTGACCGGACGCACCGCCTTCAAGGACAACCTCGCCTCCGCCAGGCGCGCCCTGGCCGAGGACTACGGCACCCTCGTCCTGTTCGGAGACCTGCACGAGCGGGCCCGCATCATCCAGTCGATCACCGCCGGCGACATCAGCGACGGCAACGCCCGCCGCCGCTTCGAGACAGAGGTCCTCTACTTCCTGCAGAGGCGGGGCATCCCCCTGCTCTCCCTCAACGCCAAAATCTCTTCCACCAGCTTCGAGCGCCAGTTCACCAAGGCGGGAGCCCCCTACGTCTACTGGGCCCCCACCGACTTCCGGACCGCCCAGATGACCCTCTCCTGGGAACGCGGTATCGGCGGCCACTGGTGGTGGGGGGCGGAAACCTCCTTCATCTCGAATTCCTACCGCGACGCCGCCAACCCCAATACCCGCTTCGAACGCGGGTTCGGGTTCGGCCTCCACGCCGGGTACCGCTTCGAGACCGGCCGCCTCCACGCCGAGTTCGGCGACACCATCCAGGACTACTATCGCCAGCGGCGCCTCGGGGTCTTCGGCAGTTTCGACTTCTGACCGGTTCGCGGTCGGCCGGCCCCAACCGCGGCGGGCCTGGCCGGCGGGCCGGTCACCCCCCCGCCGCCCATCCCCAGAGCGTTCCCAGGACATACCCGGTGATGAACCCGTCAGCAAACGCCCAGCTGGCGCCGATCAGCATGCCGCCCAGGGTGAAGTCGAACCCGGCGTAGATGTCCCGGATCAGCACCAGCCACGGATGGGGTTCGTCGCCGAACCGGTCGGCCAGCGTCCAGGAAACCAGCACCGAGGCCCACATGGTCCCCAGCAGGAATCCCAGGTCGACCGGGGTCACGCGCCTGCCGGCACCTCCTCAAAGACGACCGAGGCATACCCGACACCCCGGGGGTGGGGCATGACATCCATCGAGGTGGAGTAGGCCAGCTTGCGGGCCTTCATCCCTGGCCGGTTGAGGGCCACCATCGCCACGGTGATGGGAATCACCCCGCAGATACTGCGGTCTTCCGAGACGACCAGGGTGTGGAAGGCCTCCGCCTCCAGCCGTTCGATCAGGGCGATCGCCTCCCCGTCCAACCGGTAGGCCTGACTGCGCGGGGTCTCATGCGAAAAGTCTGAACTGATCAGCACGCACACATCGGCGAAGGCCGGCTGGGCCAGGACGCCCGCCAGGGCCTTCCCCCAGGCCTCGCATTCCGGAAAACCCGCATAGTGGATGGCGATCGGCAAAATGGAGAACGGTGACTT
>CAZKPI010000031.1:0-14051 GCA_964554555.1 uncultured bacterium | reverse complement strand
GTTGGACCTCGAGGGAATGCTCCTGGGCGTGGGCCGCGTCATCGGCCGTGAACGCCCCGGTCCGGATGACCGCCTGCCGCAGGGCTTCATCCACCGGAACCGTCCCCAGCGGGGTCCGCCAGCCTTCCGCCTTGCTGACCGCCGCCTTCGCCCCGAACGGAGTGTGCTTGGGACCCAACAGCAGGAACCGCGTCGGCAACGGCTTCTCGGCCGCCAGCCGCCGGATGCCCCAACTGGCCACCGGGCCGCTGAAGATGAACCCCGCGTGCGGCTGGATGAACCCGCGCAGTACCCCCCCCGCGCCTGGATCCCGCGACCCCGGCCCGAGTTCGTGCCTCTCGCACTCATCCAGCAGACCCAGCAGTTCCGCTGGGGCCGAAGGATAAAAACGACCACTGAACGCCGGTTCCCGGATCATGACCCCCTCCTCATGCGATGAAGCTGTCCGAGCAACCCCATTGTACCACAGGTTGCCGCCCTCTGACTTCTGGGGTAAGATGAGGAGGATGAGGAAGATTCCGTTGCCCCTGTGGGGCCTCCTGGCCCTTACAGGGCTGTTTCTTGCCCGGCAAGGGTGGGCCGTCCCCCGTATCCGCCTGGGCATCGACGTCCTGGCCACCGAACACCCCGAGATGGTGCGCGGCCGCAACCTCGCCCTCCTGGTGGGCCCCGCCTCCCACGACCAGGACCTCCGCCACACCATCGACCGGCTGGCCAAGGCCGCCACGATCAAGGTCATCTTCACCGGAGACCCCTATTTCCGGGAAACCATGCCGGCCGAGGGCGGCACCGGCAAGGTCGACGCCCTGACCAACGCCCGGGTGGTGGAGATCCTCGACCCCCTCCAGCGGCCCGGCAAAGCCGACCTCGCCAACGCCGACACCTTGGTGGTCGATGTCCAGGACATCGGCATCCGCTTCTTCAACTACGTCACCCTCCTGGCCCAGTTCCTCGACCTGGCGAGGGAGGCCGGCTGTCCCATCCTCGTCCTCGACCGCCCCAACCCTCTCGGCGGCGAGACCGTGGCCGGGCCGGTGCTCGAAGTCGATTTCCGCAGTCGCTTCGGGGTCTACCCGATCCCGCTCGTCTACGGCATGACCCTGGGGGAACTCGCCCTGTTCTTCAACAAGGTGTTCGGGGTCGGGGCCAACCTCACCGTCATCGGCATGGAAGGCTACTCCCGCCGGATGCTTTTCCGCGAGACCGGCCACTACTGGGCCCCGCCCTCCGACCACCTGCCCGAACCGGAAACCCCGCTGTTCTACGCCGCCACCGGGTTCCTGGGCGAGATGGGCGTCTTCTCCACGGGCGTCGGCACCACCCGCCCCTTCCACTACGTTCTCGCCCCCTGGATCGACGGCGAACTGCTGGCGCAGAAACTCGCCCGCCACCAACTGCCGGGCGTCCGGTTCCAGCCCACCGCGGTCAAGTCCTACTACGGTCTCTACCAGCAGAAAAAGATTCCGGGCATCGAGATCGTCATCACCGATGCCGGCGTCTATGACCCCTTCCTGACCGGGGTCGCCATCCTCCGCACCCTCTGGGAGCTCTATCCCGACAAAATCCCCTTGGCCAACCCCGCCATCGTCGGCGGCCTCGATACCCTGCTCGGCGGCCCCCAGGTCCGGATGGCCGTCCAGAAGGGAACCCCGTTGTTCCAGCTCGCGGCGGAAATCCAGCCCAAGCTTCTCGATTTTCGCAAACGCCGCCAGGCCTACCTGATCTATCCGGAGGACTGACATGTCTTCCCCACTGCGGCCCATCGCCGCCCGACCCGCCCCCGGCGCGCCATCCATGGCGCGGGGCGGGTATTGGCCCTCCATGGCTGGCATGTCCCTGATCGAGATCCTGATCGGGGTGATCATCCTCGCCCTGGTCCTGATCCCCTCGCTGAACGTCATCCTCAGTGAGACCAAGGCAGTGACCGGAACCCGCGACCACACCATGGCCGCCTTCGTCGCCCAGAACCTCCTGGAGACCGCCCGCAACTACAAGTTCGCCTACCTCGAGGCCGACCAGTATGCCGGCAAGCCCGACATCCAGAAGACCACCTTCGAATACGCCCTCACCCACGACCTCAAGGAACGAACCATCAACCGCATCAAATACGAGGTCAAGGATGCCCGCATCGACCCGGTGAAGAACACCATCTCCCCCGGCGACCCCCCCATCCTCCTCCTGGTCAAATTCGCCATCGAATACACCGGCAGTGATCAGCGACAGCACCGCCTCGACGTGTCGACCGCCCTGGTGAAACAGGAGTGACCATGCAACGCCGGTTCACGATCGTCGAAATCATGATGGTGGTGATCCTCCTCACCCTCATCCTGACCGCCCTGTATCAGGTCTTCCGGAGCACCCAGCGGGGGGCTTCCGAAGTGATGGCCAACCAGGTCATCAACGACGAGGTTCTCCGCCTGGTCAACCGCATCACCGACGACCTCCGCGAAGCCAACTTCGTCGATCAGGATTGCCCCCCCACCTTCGACGACGAGACCCAGGCCCGCACCTTTTCCGCCCTTGACGGCAAGAATCAGCTGATCTTCACCAAGGTCAAATACGATTTCACCAAAAACCCCAGCACCTTCGCCGCCGACCAGGTGAACTATACCCAGCTCCGCATCGTCTATAGTCTGGGAAAAGCCGACCCCGACAACGCCACCGGCCCCTACGTGCTGTTTCGGGAGGCCCTGCCCTTCAACGACCGACGCAAGGCCCAGTCCGCCGACAAAACCAAGTTTCCCGTCATGAACGACATCGACCACCTCGTGTTCTACCGGCTGAAGAATCCCCAGGCCCCCCGGGCCGGCAACCTGTACATGCACCTGCGCATGACCCGCCAGGACAAAGCCGCTCCGACCTCCGAGAAATACACCGTCGACATCGTCACTTCGGTGAAGGAAAGAGGAGGAGACCCCGAATGAACCCATCACCCCGCCGCCCGCTCCCCCGCCATGGCTCCGCCACCCTCATCGCCCTCGGCATGGGATTCGTCCTTCTGATCATCATCGCCGGGGTCCGGTCGTTCACCTCCTACCGCATCCAGAACACCATCACCGAGAGCCGGAACCTCAAGGCCCTGGCCATCGCGGAAGCCGGCATCTCCATGGCCATCGCCGAACTGTCCAACAATTCCCGGTTCAAGACCCACAAGGTGAACGCCAACCTGACCTGGGGCACCCCCGAGGACACCTCGAAGTCCCTGCAGAACGACACCAACTTCGGGTTCTCCGTCAACGCGACCGCCAAGGGCACCTACAGCGGCAGGCTGGGCGAGGGGGAATTCAAGGTCCGCCTCGGGCCGATCCCCTACCAGGACGACCCGCGAACCTTGAACATCGACGAGAGCAAGGCGTTCTTCCTGGTCGAGTCGATGGGGAAGATCGGCGACACCATCCGGGTCGTCAAATCCGTCATCCAGCGCCGGTTCCCCGGCCGCGAGTTCCTCCTCTACGACGGCGGGTTCCTGTCCCTCGTCTACGGCACCCCCGGCAAGAACAATGTCAACAAGTTTTCGACCGGCCACCTCTACGGGCACCTCGGCATCGAGATCGGGCGCATCCTCAACTCCTCCCATTCCCCCTGCGCCCCCGGCACCAACCAGGAATTGTACGACATGAACAGCATCATCTGCGGCGATGGGGGCATCTTCCTGTACAATGACATCAAAGCCCAGTTCCGCGCCCGGCCAGGTCTGCCGGCTCTCGACACCACCCTCAAGAAAAACGCGACCTTCCCGCTGAACGGCACCTATTCCACTCCCGACGGGAAGAAATTCGGCGAGTATCCCAAGGAACTGCTGGAAAACACCCCGAAGATCGACGACCCGACCGGAGTCCTCAAAGACCGGGTCAAGGACAAGAACGCCCACGTCAGCCTCACCCCCATCTCTCCCGAATTCGAGGCCTACAAGAAGGAAGCCCAGAGCCAGGGCACCTACATCCCGCTCTCCGCCTGCAACGAAGACTACCCCCTCACCGCCGGCTGGCCCTCCCCGGGCAAGGTGAAGGTCCTCGATTTCGGCAACCAGATCCATGACGGCGATGCCACCGTCCCCGCCAACGGCGTGATCTTCAGCGACGGCCCCCTCGTCATCAAGGGCAACCCGAAGAAAGAGGTGAAGATCATCAGCCGCAAGGACATCTTCGTGGCCGGCGACTTCAACCAGGCCGGTGACCCCAACGCCCCGGCGGCAGGCGGAGGTCAGAACCCCCAGCGCTATGGCTTCCCGCAAAACTACCAGGACAGCGCCGACAAGAACGAGGACTACAAGGACTCCGCCAAGGCCCTTCTGAAAGACGACACCGACACCTCCAAGTTCGTCCACCACCAGAGTGCCACGGTCATCGCCCACGACCGGATCGTCTTCGATTACCGCAGTCCGATCGACTGCTTCGAAAACGAACTCTACCCCTACATGAAATACAAGATCGCCTCCCAGCTGAAAAACGCGACCGCCGCCAGGATGTCGGTCCTGCAGGTTTCCGGCAACGGCGGGGCCCAGATCGATGCCGCAACCCCCGCCAGCGTCAGCAACTCCATCGCCTCCTACTTCACCGACTTTCCCCTCGACCCCGCCGACCAGACCTCCCTGGCCACCGATTTCGCCAACGCTTTCGACGAGGACAACCCCCAATACGACAATGCCAAGTTCGAGGAATTGTGCCGGAAGGTCTGGAAGAAATACCGGGAACGGTACGCCACCAAAAAACTCGACCCCAACTTCGGGGTCTACAAGCTGTTGAAAGCCCTGCGAGCCGAAATGCAGACGACCCCCGGGGAGATCACCAACCTCAAGCCGGACAAGGACGACGACTTCCTGTTCTACCCCGAGATGACCACCAATGGCATGTTCATCTCGTGCGGCAAACGCAACCGCACCTTCTATTCCGGCCCCGACTACAACAAGGCTTACGACGAGATCGGGTCGGAGAACACCTGTGTCGCCGCCGGCATCGGCATCGAGCATTCCAGGAAGGGGGAGATGCTCCACCGGCTGTACGGCTCCGAAATCCGCCTCAACCTGTTCGACAGCGTCCGCATCACCGGCGATTCCTACCGTGAACCGACCCGCCGCAAGCTGTATGACGAATCCCTCCCCCGGCTCGGCACCACCGGCATCGATTTCGCCACCTACCGCCTGCTGACCTGGCAGGATCTGCGAGCCATGCCGGACGAGTTCACCGCCTTTTGACCAGCCAGCCCTCCGCGCCCGGGCCCGGCACTCCTGCCGCGACAGCCATCGCGGCACCTCCCGACGGGGCTCCTCTCTCCGGCGAGGGCTCCCCTCCTCCGGCCGCGGCCCCCCGCCCCGGAACCCCCGGTTTTTTCTCAGCCCTCCTGTTTCTCGGGCTCTTCCTCTTCCTCCAGGTCGGCGGACACCAGCGGCTGTTGAACGACCCCGGCACCTATTTCCACACCCGGCTCGGCACCCTGATCCTCGAACGGCGGGAACTCCCCCGTGAGGACTGGTTCACCCTTCAGTTCGAAGGCCAGCCCTGGATCGCCCAGCAGTGGCTGGGCGAGGTCGCCATGGCCATCTTGTACAAATGGGGAGGCTTTGACACCCAGCTCCTCTTCGCCCTCACCGGCATCTCCCTGTTCCTGGCCTGGCTGGGCGGCCGCCTCGTCCAGCGGGGGCTCCACCCCCTCCTGGCCATCCTGCTCATCGGCATGCTTCTCGACGCCGCCGCCCACCATTTCCTCCTGCGGCCTCTGCTGGTCAGCATGCTCTTCCAGGGACTGCTGGTCGGCCTTCTGCTCGCCGTCGAGGGCGGCAGGTGTCCGCTGACCGCCCTGTGGGTCATCCCCCCGCTGATCGTGGTCTGGGCCAACGCGCACGGGGCCGTCCTGGGCGGCCTGATGACCCTCGGTCTGTTCGCCGGCGGCTGGGTGCTCTTCCTCCTGGCGGGCCGGGCCGGCCCGCTCCGCGATCGCCAGGGGGTCGCCACGCTCGGCCTCGTCACCGCGGCCTCCTTCCTCGCCCCCCTGATCAACCCCTACGGGCTCGATCTCCCCCGCACCTGGGGCACCATCATGTCTTCCCCGCTGGTCGAAAAACTGGTCATCGAGCACATGCCTCTCCTGGCCCTCCCGCAGGGCTACGCGGTCCTGCCCCTGATGGCGTTCTTCGTGTTCCTCGTCCTGACCGCTGACCGGCAGAGGCTGGGGGTGGGCTGGCTCGTCCCCTTCGCCTGGATGGTCCTGGCCTTCTCCCGGATCCGCCACGCCCCTCTGTTCGCGGTCACGGCCGCCATGACCTTCCCCGACCTGATCCCCAGCTCCCGCGTCCTGCGCTGGCTCGAGGGAAAGGGACTGCAGTCCGCCCGGCTCGTCCCCCACCCCACCCCGCCAGGCTCCCTTCTTTCCCCGTGGAAACCCCTGCTGGGCCTGGCGGGTTTCACCCTCCTGGCCGGCCTGACCATTCAGGGAGCCGGTTGGCAACTGCCAGTCCTGGGGCGCGGGTGGGCCACCCCCCACCCCGAGATCTGGCCCGAGGAGATCCGGCCGGTCCTGGAGGCCTTCGCCGCCCGGCATCCGCCGAAAACGCCCGTGTTCAACGAGTTCGGGGCCGGAGGGTATCTGACCTTCTTCACCCCCACCCTGCAGATCTTCCTGGATGACCGGTGCGAACTGGCCAAGGATGCCGGCCTTCGGGAATACGTCGAGGCCCAGAAGGATCCCCGGATCATCGCCTCCTGGACCGCCCGCTACGGCTTCGCGGGCGCCCTGACCTTCCCGCGGTCGGCGTTCGACCGCTGGTTCGCCTCGTCCCCAGCCTACCTGGTCACCGCCTCCTGCCCCGTCGGCGTCTGGTACGAACGTCACCCCTGATCCATCCCGCCATACCCCTTGCCAGCAGGATCCGGAGAGACAGATTGGATGGCTGAGAGAGACCCCGGGCTTCCCCCCCGCTGTCCGCCGAGTACGGATGACCCTTGCCGGCGGCCGCCGGTTCCCCTCTCCGCCGGCTTGTCCAGGTCCGGGACGTATGCTAAAATGGCTCCCGGAGGCTGTTGCATGCAGGAAGGCCGGTGTCCGCTTTGTCTCCAGATACGGACTTTCGACCTCGAGAAACAGTCCTATTGCCGTTTTCAGAATACCGAACGGCTGGTCTGCGAGGTCTGTCTGAAGGAGATCGAGGACCACATGCGTCCCACCTGGCAGATCATTGCCGGGCGCGTCTTCCCCCGCAGCACCAAGAACCTGTGACCGGAAGCCCCTCCTTCTTCCCGGTCTCCTGATCCGCTCGGCACCGCCATGGGAAACCGACTCTCACCGAACTCCTTCGCCCAGCTCCGGGATTTCCTCTCCCGGGAGTTCGGACTGTTCTTCGACGCCTCCAAGGTGACCTTCCTGGAAAACCGCATCCTGCCGTTCATCGACCGGATGAACTGCCTCGACATGAACCAGTTCATCGCCAAGATCCAGGAAAACCCCCACCAGCGCCGGGAACTGCTCGACGCCCTGACGACCAACGAAACCTGGTTCTTCCGCCATCCCCGGCATTTCGACATCCTCCGGGAGGAGATCCTCGAGCCCCTGGTACGGCAACGGACCAGGACGGGATCCAAATCCCTGGCCATCTGGTCGGCCGGGGCCTCCATCGGCGCCGAGGCCTATTCCATCGCCATCACCGTTCGGGAAGTCCTCCCCAACCCCTCCGACTGGGAAGTCCGCATCCTCGGCAGTGACATTTCCGGAGAGGCCATCCAGCGGGCCAACAAGGGCGTCTACTCGGCCAAGGAGCTCAAATTGCTCTCCCGGGCCCTTCTGAACAAGTATTTCCTTCCCCTGGCGGGGGCGGGCTACCAGGTCAAGCCTGACCTGGCCGGATTGCTGACCTTCGAGCAGATGAACCTCCTCGACCCCTGGCCAACCCGGGTGTTCGATGTCATCTTCTGCCGCAACACGATGATCTACTTCCATGAGGAGACCAAGGCCGCCCTCACGGAGCGCTTCTACAAGGCCCTCGCCCTCGGCGGCACCAGCTTCACCGGCGCCACCGAGACCCTCCATTGGCAGGGGGAGAACGCCTTCGAGAAGATCTTCGTCCACGGCGAATACATCTACCGGAAACCCGGGGCCGGCCGCCCCTTCGTCCTCTACCGGTTCAACACCCCTGCCGATCTGTTGCGCGCCCTCAATATGCTGGTCAAACACCAGTTCGACTACCAGCTCCTGAACATCGCCCAGGAGGCCCCCAACCATCCCCGGAAAGCCATCTTCATCCCCAAGGCCCTCGAAGCCCGGGTCGAACAGATGTTCGCCGCCGCCAACCTCAAAACGGCCCACCGGGAAGACATCCTGAAGTAACCTCCCCTGACTCCGCCCCTCCGACCACCCGCCCTGCATGTCGTCTCCGCCATCCGCCCCTCCGTCGGGGAAGAGATCCCCGCCTCCATTGACCCCAGGGGGCTATCCCTTGTCCCGACCTCTGCCGATAACAGATGTGGTGGCATCATGACCAAGCCGATCGACCCTTTCGTACGTATTCGCGTCACCATCCTCCTGCGGGCGGAGGACGGACGCCTGGTGCTCGTCCGCCACCTCAAGGACGGGCGGCGCTACTGGCTGCTCCCGGGCGGCGGCCAGGACCCGGGCGAACCCCTGGAACAGGCCGCGCGGCGGGAATTGTCCGAGGAGGTGCGGGTGACGGCCCAGGAATTCCGGTTTCTGGCTTTGCGGGAAAGCATCGACCCCGCCGGCGGCCGCCACATCCAGTTTCCCATCTTTGCGGCCGTCGGCCCCGACCTGACCAACCTCGGGCCGGGCGAGGACCCACGGATCGAAGGCATCGACCTCTTTTCCCCGGAGGAACTGGCCGATCGCCCGGTCTTCCCCCACTTTCCGGAGGATCTCGCCCGGCTGGCCCGCGACGAACCCGTCCCCCCGTTCCGAACTCTGCCCTGGGTCCCATGAGCTGGAGGTAGGTATGAGAGAACAGAAATTCGAGCAGATCATCAAGGATTGCAAGAAGCGCATCAGCGCCAATCCCCGTGACTTTTTCGCCTACTACCAGTTGGCCCGGGCCCTCGAGATGACGGGGGAGAACGACGAGGCGATCAACGTCTTCAAGGAAGCCATCTCGATCAACCAGAAGGACGCCTACGCCCACAATTTCCTGGGCCTGTCCTACCGGAACAAAGGGCTGATCAACGAGGCGATCACCGAGTTCAAGAAGGCGATCATGTTCAACAACAACTACGCCTTCCCGTATGCCAACCTCGGGGTGATCTACAAGCACAAGGG
Source organism: uncultured bacterium (assembly GCA_964554555.1). Taxonomy (GTDB): domain Bacteria; phylum Muiribacteriota; class Ozemobacteria; order Ozemobacterales; family Ozemobacteraceae; genus Ozemobacter. Next base: position 4,799 of record CAZKPI010000031.1, on the reverse strand, counting down.
GATGTTTGACGAGGCCATCATCCGGTTCAAAAAGGCCATCTCCCTCAAGCCCGATTTCGCCTTCGCCCACCTTCAGCTCGGCCTGATCTTCAAATTGAAGAAACTCTACGACGAGGCCATTGTCCGGTTCCGCAACGCCATCGACCTGAACCACGACTACGCCTACGCCCATTTCGCCCTGGGCTCCACCTACCTGGAGGTGGGCCGGTACAAGAAGGCGGTGGTCGAGTTCAAGAAGGCGGTCCTGCTCAATCCGCAGGACTCCTACGCCCTGTGTCAGCTGGGCCGGGCCCACATCGCCGCGCGGCAGTATGACGAAGCGGTCGCCGTGCTGAAGCAATCGATCGACCTCAACCCCGAAAACGCCTTTACCTTCCTCAATCTCGGCCTCGCCCACTTCTACGCCAACCGGTTTGATGAAACCATCGAAGCGCTCAAGCGCGTCCTGGACATCAGCCCCGACCTGGTCGAGGCCCGGGTCGTCCTGGGCCAGGCCCTGCTCCGCAAGTCCATGGACGACGCCGCCCTGGCCGAGTTCCGGCGCGCCCTCAAGCTCGATCCGAAGTTCCCCCGTCTGCACTTCTTCATCGGGACCGTCCTGCGCAAGAAGGGCGACACCCAGAAGGCGATCGACGAGTTCAAGCTCGAGAACAGCCTCAACCCCAACGACGCCGAACTGCACTTCAGCCTCGGCCAGGCGTACAAGGATCGCGGCATGCTCGACGAGGCGGTGGGGGAGCTGAAAAGAGCGCTCTACCTGGACCAGGGCCTCTATCGGGCCAACGACCTGCTGGGCGAGATCTACGACGTCAAGGGCCAATGCGAACTGGCGGTCAGCCACTGGCGCAAGGCCGCCGACCAGCGAAAGAAGAACGAGGGCCAGGACGCGCCCGAGAAACCACCGCAACCCCCGGTGCGGGCCAAGAGCGAACTCGACCTGATGATCGAGCGGTACAAGACCGAGATCGTCAACAACCCCAACAACGCCGAGGCTCACTACAAGCTGGCTTCCGCCTACAAGAACAAGGAGATGTACGACGAGGCCATCCTTGAATACCGGAAGGTGCTGGCCCTCAACCCCTATGACTCCTTCGCCCACTACAACCTCGAGGTGATCTACCGCCTCAAGGGCATCGACGACCAGAATCTGGTGCGCTGGAAACGCTCGGTGGCGATCAACCCCGAAAACGCCGGGGCCCATTACCGGCTCGGCCTGGCCTACAAGGAAAAGGGCATGCTCGATGAGGCCATCCGCGAGTGGGAGAAGGCCATCGCCATCGACCCCGAATTCTCCCATGCCCACCTGCAGTTGGGCATCGCCTACAAAAGCATCGGCCATTCCACCGACGCCATCCGCGCCTGGCAAAGGACCGTCGAACTCGACCCCGAGTTCCGTGAAGCCTTCTTTCACCTCGGCAAGGCCTACTTCAACCAGGGCATGCTCGAGGAGGCCGTCCAGGCCATCAAGAAGACGATCCGCCTGAACCCCGGCGATATCGAGAGCCGGTTCGTCCTCGGGCTCATTTACAAAAACAACGGCCTGATCGAGGAGTCCCGGGACGTGCTGGAAGAACTCCTCCGCCTCAAGGAAGACCACGTTCCCGCCCTGATCAACCTGGGCGCGGTCTACAAAAACCTCAACCAGATCGAGAATGCCCTCAACTGCGTCATGATGGCCATCCGGCTCGACGGCAAACAGTTCTTCGCCCACTACCTTCTCGGCACCATCTACCGTTCCCTGGGCGACCTCCCCCGGGCCGAGGAGTCCTTCAAAAAGGCCATCGACCTCAACCCCGACGACGCCTTTTCCCAATACAGCCTCGGGGTCATCTACAAGAATTCCGGCCGCCTGCAGATGGCCATCAAGGCATTCTCCAAGGCCATCGAGCTCGATTCCGACGACGCCTACTCCTATTCCCACCTCGGGATGTCCTTCTATGAGCAGGGACAGCTCGACGAAGCCATCATGGCCTTCACCCACGCCATCGAGATCAACCCCGAAGACACCTATGCCCTCTACAACCTGGGAATGGCCTACATGGACCACCATGATCCCGATTCGGCCATCGAGACCCTGGTGCGGGTGGTCAATCTGACTCCGCAGGACCCCTACGCCTGCTTCAATCTGGGGCTCGCCTACGAGGAGAAGCGCCTCCTGCCCGAGGCCAAGGCCTGCTTCCTCAAGGCCCAGAAACACGCCCCTCGCCACTCGCAGATCGAACGCTTCGTGCACGAAGCCCTGGGCCGCGTCAAATGATGACCCGCGAGCTGGGCCCCTCCCCGCACCCGGAGCACCGGACCGCCCCGCCACAGCCCTCCGCGGGAGGCCGTTGGCTCACCCCCCGCTCCGCCTCCTGGGCCCCGGCGGTGGTCCTGGCCGTCATGACGGGGCTCCTGCTCATCGGCTGTGACACCGGCAACAACGTCACCCCGCGCGAAGGGGCCCTCGAAGGCACCGTCTACGACACCGCGGGCGTGGTCCTCCCTTCCGTGCTGGTCAGTTGGACCGCCGACCGTACCCGCTGGGGAAAGGCCGACGCCAATGGAAAATTCCATGTGGAAGGGATCGGTTTCGGGGAACAGGAGTTCGTCGCCCAGCTCGGCGGCTACCGGGACACCATCTTCCGGGCGGCCATCTACTCGGGCGCGACCTCCGTCCTGCAAAAGGTCGTCATGGAGACTGCCACATTCGATTTCCGCGACGTGGAGGCCAAAGAGGTCTCGGCCACCACGGCCCTGATTTCCTGGAAGACCACCGATTACACCAACGGGATCATCGAATATGGGGAGACCTCCTCGCTGGGCCGGACCGTTCGGGAACCCAGCGGTCAGTATGCCACTCTGCATTCCCTGGAAATCACCGACCTGAAACCCAATACGAAGTATTTCTTCCGGATTGTCGCTTCCCGCCAGAATCGGCCTTCCGAAACCTCTTCGGGGCATTCCTTCGTGACCCTCGCCACCTTTGATGACAAAAAACTGCCAGAGCCACCGAAAGGGGTCGCCATCGCGCTCACCGAACTGCCAAACTCGGTCACGATCTTCTGGTCGCCCAATACGGAACGGGATCTCAAGGGATACCGCCTCTACCGGGGCGAAAGCCTGACGGGAGCCTTTGCCGCCATCGAAGGGGTTCTGATTTCCCGGGGCCAGGAGCGATTCGTGGATGCCGGGGTCATCACGGGAAAGAAGTATTTCTACCGGGTGACCGCCGTCGACCTGGCGGGGAACGAAAGTGGGCCTTCCGAGCCGGTTTCCATGCTCATTCCCGGGAACCTCACCCAGGAGGTCACCTGGACCCGGGGCAACAGCCCCTACCATCTCGCGGGCGACCTGAAGATCGAGACAACCGGCATCCTGCACATCGACCCGGGGGTCGAGGTGGTCATGGCCGATTACGATGCCCTGAAGTGGGGGAACCCCAATCTGGTGGAAATCACGGTCAAGGGCGCCCTGGTCGCCAGCGCCGGGAACGACTTTCCCATCGTCCTGTCCTCGGGGAAGGCCCTGCCCGCCGCCGGAGACTGGGGCGGCATCACCTTCTCGTCCAACACGCCCGGGAAATCCGCGCTCGTCAATGTCACGCTGGGGTACGCAGGGACGGGACTGCAGTTGACCAACGCCACGGGCACCTTTGCCGATTCCCGTCTGCACCACTGTCAAACGGGGGTGGTGGCCAGCCAGAACCAGGGATTGACTCTCGCCAGCTTGACAGTGGAGTTTTCCTCCACCGGAATGATTCTCGAAGAGAATAACGGGACCCTCATCAGTGGGTGCACCCTGTTCCATTGCCTCCGGGGATTCAATTCCTACCGGAATTCCGAGATTACCTTTACTGGGAACAACATCCTGGAGTTCATCGAGTTCGGCCTGTTTTCACAGGAATCCGGGGGCACGCTCCGGGTCCACAACAACCTGTTCGTCTCAGCGACAGGGGTTGGCCTTCACATCGCCGCCCTCCTCCCCGAGGTCACCTACAATACCTTTGATTCACCCTATGGAATAAGGATTGATGAAGGGGTCATGGTTGTTCAGAAGAACATTCTCGTGGCTGACCGCAGTCCGGGTGGCCAGGGTTTGAAAGGAATCGAGCATCTCGCCGGCGATTCCCCGGCACCGGCCTTCGGCCCCAACGCCGTTTCCGGGTTCCCCGCCGGCCAGGACTACGTCGGATGTGCATCGGCCGCCGGGAGTCTTGCCGCCCGTCCTGTCTTCGTCAAAGACGTGGACGGGGGTATGTATGACTATCGCCTGAAAACGGGCTTTCCCGACGGGATTGACCCTTGGGGCATCTCGCGGGCGGCCCCCCCCCGATAGGGATGTGGTTTCTTTGCCTCAGAAAGAGTACCCTTACCTCAACCTTGGCCTCTGATTTCTCCGGATGGCCTGCCGCGACAGCGGGAACCCGCATCAACAAAGGGTCGCCTTCGCTCCAAGGCATTGGCACGCCCTTTGCGTAATTTTGGGTGGCCAGTGGCCAAACATCAGAAGGAGGAATACCATGGAACTGATCAGTCGGTTTGTGCGCGAAGAAGAAGGGCAAGGCCTCGTTGAATACGCGCTGATCATCGGCCTCATCGCCATCGTCGCCATCGTCGCCCTCACCCTCTCCGGCAAGAGCGTCAGCGGCATGTTCAACAGCATCGGCACCACCCTCAGCAGCGCCGCTTCCTAAAGCATTTCACAGGAAGATTTCTGGGGCCGTCCGGCCCCATTATTTTTTTAGCCGGCTGAGTTTCCAGCCCTGGTATTTCTCCAGGCACCGGAAATCCCGGGCAAAAGCCGCCAGCGGCTTTCCA
>CAZKPI010000030.1:0-17643 GCA_964554555.1 uncultured bacterium | reverse complement strand
CCGCGACGATGTCGAGATAGGCCAGCCCCGGCTTGACCATCAGCACGTCCGCCCCTTCCTCCGCATCGAGGCGCAGTTCACGCAGGGCCTCGCGGGCGTTGGCCGGATCCATCTGGTAGCCCTTGCGGTCGCCCGCCTGGGGGGCCGAGTGCGCCGCCTCGCGGAACGGACCGTACAGCGAGGAGGCATACTTGGCCGAATAGGCCATGATCGGCGTCTGCGCAAACCCCTTCTCGTCGAGCCGCCGGCGCAACGCCCCTATCCGGCCGTCCATCATGTCGGAAGGCGCCACCATGTCGGCCCCCGCCTGCACATGCGACAGCGCCATCTCGGCCAGCACCGGCAGAGACTCGTCGTTCAGCACCCGCCCTGTCCCGTCGAGCAGGCCGCAGTGACCATGGTCGGTATAGGCGCACAGGCAGACGTCGGTGATGAGATAGGCCGCCGGGCATTCCTGCCGCAGGCGCCGGAGCGCCTTCTGCACCACGCCGTCCGGAGCGTGGGCGGTCTCGCCGCGCGGGTCCTTGCGGGCGGGCAGGCCGAACAGCAGGAAGGCCGCGACCCCGGCCTCCATCGCCTCCTTGACCGGCTCATCGATCTGCGATACCGGCCATTGACAGTGGCCGGGCATCGACCGGATCGGGTTCGGCGCGGTCACCTCCTCGCTGACGAACAGGGGAAGGATCAGGTGCTGAGGGGCCAGCCAGGTCTCCCGCATCATGAGGCGGACGCGCCCGTCCTGGCGCAGGCGTCGGGGGCGGTGGGTGGGAAAGGCCATGACCGGACCTCCGGGAAAAGATTCCGGGCCGAGTGTACCACGGTCTGGACACGCCAACAAGAATCGCCTTGCCGCCAGGGTTGCATTTCCCCGGAAAATTCCGTACATTTAGGGAGAGGCTTCCATCCCACGGAGGGGAAAACATGAAGACGGAGCTCACCAAAGCGCTTAGCTACGGGAATTTTGGCCTACAGCAGGCGCAGACGGTCACCCAGAGGACGCAGACCGCCAACCGGGTGCATGAATCCCTCGCCAAGGCGGGAAGCGGCGATCGGGCTCGGCTGGCCGATGTGTATGTCCAGTCCGCCAGGGAGGCCAAGAGTGCCGAACAGGTCCGCAATGAAAACCGGCAACAGCAGGTGAAGACGGCCTCCCGGCAGTTCGCCCAGGTTCTCAGCCGGGAAAACGTTGATATCAACAAGATGATGGCCGCCCTGATCGCCCCGCCCATGAACGGCACCCAGCCGCAGGTCCAGCTGGGCCAGATCATCGACCGGCTCGCCTGAGGCCTGCAGTCCCCGCCCCTGCCCGACCCGGGTGCGGAGGTCTTTTTCCTGGCCGCCGCGAGGGGCGCGGTTGCCTGCCCGTTGGCCCATCGCCAACCGGGGCCGGCCCCCGAAAAGCATCGAGGCCCGGTGTCAGCCGGGCCTCGCGGTTATGGAAACTATTCCTTCTCTGGCGGAGGGGAAAAATCCTCCAGCCGGAACATGGGGATGAGATCACCCCCCTCCCCGGGGGCGGCGGTTGCCTCCATTCGCAACAACTCGCTGTTGCGAACCTCTCCGGTATCAGGCGGCAGGGAAGCTTGGGCCAGGGCGGTGTCATCTGCCGGCTCCGACCCGGTCGGGGGAATCAGCTCGAGCGGCCGTTTGGGGGTCGGACGGCTGGCCCGGACCCTTTCTTCCTCTGCTTGGGGAGGCGGTGAGAGGGGTTCCGCCCCGGTCATGAGATTGCCGAGTTCCTGCTGGAGGATGTCGACTTCGTCTGGCATCAGGCTTTCCTTGACCACATCCGGGGTTTCCCGTTCTGAGTAGAGTACCTGCACCTCGCCGAGGGAATCCCCGCTGTCGGCCTTTTCCCGCCCTGGCTCATCCTTGGCTTTACCCGGGCTCCCCCCGAGCAGGAACAGGGGAAGCTTTTCCCCGGCCACCTTGGCCTTCCGGGCCAGGAACTGGTCTTCGGTTTCCACCGCCACGGTGGGCATGGACCCCGCGATGGCAGGGGCGGAGCCGCCGCGACCCTCCTTGGCCATGGTCATCTTCATCTCATTGATGCCGTCCTTCACCCGCTGAAAAAGGCCGCAGACCTGATTGTAGGAGTAACCCGAGATCTGGGGCAGGTTGTCGACCCCGTATTCGCTGGAACCCTGGTATTTCAGGGCGTCGCCGATCTTGGTGACGGCGCTCTGGGCCAGGTGGGTAAACTGCTGGGCGGAATTCTTCAGGTGGGAATCCCCGATCGACAGGGTGTTCTGGATTCCCTTGGCGGCGTTCTTGAGGGCGCCGAGCTGGGCGAACAGCTTTTCCCGGGTGGGAACCGGCAGGTTGACCAGCGGAAACTGGCGGAAGGCGAAGTGGTCGGAGAACCGCAGGGTGGTCCGGATGGTGGAGACCATGGTCTCGAGGGTGGCCGTCACCTGCTCAGCGCCGCTTTGGACGTTGAACAGCAGGCCCTTCTGGGCCTCGCTTGACGATTGGGCCTGACGCATGACCTGCTTGGACACCTGGACATACATGTCGATCGCCGGCAGGGACAGGCTGGGGATCAATTCGAGGGTCTGGAAGGCTTCCTGGGCCAGCGTGATCATGCGCTCAGCCCCGGCCACGTGGGCCTTGACCTGGAGGAGCAGGGCGGCATTCTGGGCCTGGATGCGGGCCAGGGTGCGCTCGAGGTTGTCGAGGGTCTCCTGCTGGGGGGCGGTGATGATCCGGTTCAGCTCGACCAGCAGGCCGGCCATGGTGCGGGTGCTGGCCCCGAGGCTTTCCAGCCCCGAGGCGGAGTTCTTGAGGATTTCCTTGTAGGTCTGGCTGTCAACCACGAACAGCTTGGCCACGAGATCCTGGCACTTCTTCTCCTGGATGCGGCCCTGGATGCCGCGTGTGGCCTTTTCCAGGTTCTCCTTGGCGGCCGTCCAGTGGGCTTCGGCGAATTTGAGGGGGGTCAGGGTCGCTCCCGTGACCGCGCCCGACGGCTGATCCTGGCTGGCGAAAAAATCGGGAAGGGGCTGGCCGGCGGGGGCCTGCCGCTGGACGACGACCTTGCCGTTCATGGCCTCGGACCGCTGGTTGGCCCGTCGCGACTTGAACCAGTCCATGGGGGAAGCCTGGACGGGGCCGGCCATCGCTCCCCACAGGAAGGTGACGAGCGTCAGGGCTCCGGCTTTGAGGACCCAGGGGGGAAGGGCCGTCACCCGCCGGGACTGCAGGGTCTGGCGGGCCGGGGGGAAGGGGAACCCGGTCGGATTTTCCAGGGGAAAGGGGCGATTCATGAGGCCTCCTTCGAGAGAACACCGCTTTTTTCCTTTGTATCGGCACGGGCCGAAGATTCTCGAAGCAGGCGGGAATGGAAAAGGTCCCGGGGGTGGGATCCCGGGACCTTCATCGCTATGGCGGCAAAAAAAGAAAGGCGGCAATCGGATTCGAACCGATGTATAAAGGTTTTGCAGACCTTCGCCTTACCACTTGGCTATGCCGCCAAACAAAAAACAATGGCCAGAGTCGGAATCGAACCAACGACACACGGATTTTCAGTCCGTTGCTCTACCAACTGAGCTATCTGGCCGGAAAAAAAAGAGCGGGGTCGACGAGACTCGAACTCGCGGCCTCATGCGTGACAGGCATGCGTTCTAAACCGACTGAACTACGACCCCATGATGGCGGAACGGGTGGGCGATGACGGGTTCGAACCGCCGGCCACTTGCGTGTAAAGCAAGCGCTCTGCCAGCTGAGCTAATCGCCCTGACCGATCAACCTCCGTATGCTATCACGTACCCCGGCGGAAGTCAACCCCCCCGGGCGGCCATTTTTCGGAAGCCGTTCTGGACGCCGGCGGAGCGGGGCCCCGCCAGGGACGAGGGTCAGAAGCTGACGACTTTCTGGGCTTTGTGGATGGCCTCGAGCAGGTCGAAATTGTTGGCCAGTTTGCCGATGCGCAATTGCCCCTTCATCTTCAGCCGCTCCAGGGCATAGCCCGACACCAGGATGCGGACGCCGGTCCGCTCGATCTTGGCCAGGGCCGGGAGGAGAGGACTGCCCTCCAGGCAGATCTTCACGGCGTTGTTCCAGAAGACCAGCACCCGCGGCACCACTTCGCTCTCAGAAAGAGTGACCAGGAGGTTCTTCAAGGAGCGCCGCCCCATAGGGGACTTCTCGCCCAGAAAGAGGCGGGTGAAGATCATGACGTAGTTCGAGACGTTCGCGGACGGCATCCAGACGCGCTTTTCGAAATACACATCCTCGAACTGCCGGTACGAGAAATCGTTGCGTGTGCTCAGAGGTGGCGCCTTCCGTCCTGCCTTGACTATAGGCCTCATTATAGCGGATCCCCCCCCCTGTGACAAGGAACGGAATTCGCTTGACACCCCCCTGACCCTATGCTATTCTCGCCCTGACTGTGCGGGGTTCCCGTCACCGTCACGGTTCTTGGTTACCCCCCAGGGAATCCCTGGGAATGCGAAAGGAGACTTAGGTCGATGTTGAAGCGTTTCGCCGTGATCGCGAGTGTGTTGGTTCTGCTCTCCGTGGCTTTGGCCGCCACTGCCCAGGAGCCCGTTCTTCTGCAGTACAATCCCGCGCCCGGCACCACGGTCAAATACCAGATGAACATCCGTGGCACCACCGTGGTCACCGCCATGCAGAAGGCCCAGAAGACCGACCTCGAGACCAACATGAAGCTCGAGCAGAAGGTCACCGGCGTCGACAAGCAGGGCAACATCGAGATGACCACCACCATCCAGGAAGGCACCATCACCGTCAACAACACCCCCACCCCCCTGCCTGCCATCGGCCAGATCATCAAGGTCAAGATGGCCAAGAACGGCGAGGTCGTCGAGTCCGAAGGCATGGACCAGGGCAACTTCAACCAGATGCAGATCAAGTTCCCGGACAAGCCCGTGAAGACCGGTGACTCCTGGGATTCCACCATCCAGCCCAATCCCCAACTGCCCATTCCCCTCAGCGTCAAATACACCGTCCTCGGCTTCGAGACCGTCGATGGCTACGAGTGCGTGAAACTCCAGTCCAACGTCACCAGCGAGCAGGGCCAGGCCGGCTCCATCAACCTCAACGTCAAGGCCACCGGCAAGATCTGGTTCGCCTACAAGGCCGGCGTCATGGTGAAGAACGAAGTCACCTCCAACATGATCATGGTCATGGAAAGCGACATGGGCGGCGGCAAGAAGGAAAAGATCGACACCCGCATGAACCTCACCCTCAAAATGGGAATCGTGAAGTAAAACCGACCCACCTTGACGCTCCTGGGTACCGTTCGTATAATTTGACACAAGATTACCGGGCGGTCCTTGAAAAAACCATCGAAACCCAGTAGCAGACAAGGTTGAAAACGGTTCCACAACCCTGACGGGTTGTACTGGTCCGGAAGCTGGGACCCCGCTTTAACCCGAGGCGGGGTCCTTCTTCATACCCCAAACCCAACCCAAACCCAACCCAAACCCAAGTTCCAGTCCCGACCCACTTCCAACAAAGGAAAGGAGGAAGAGGCACAGACCCCGAAACCTGTACCCTGTGTCCCGTTTATCCCATCAGGAGGAAAACGTTATGAGGCTGCATCGCACTCTGTCCCGAACCCTGGCGACAACCCTGGCTGTCGTGATGCTGTTGACCGCGTTCACGACCAGCGCCGATGCCGGGTTGTTCTCCACCATCAAGGAAAAGGTCAAAAACAATCCCGTGAAGGCCGCCCTCGCCACGGTCGCCGTCGGCGCTGGCGCCATCATCGCCGGTCCCTACATCGCTTCCGCCCTCGGGTTTGCCTCTGGTGCCACGGTTGCCGCTGGCGCCGGTGCCGCGACCGCGATCGGCGGCCTGGGTGCCGGTATCGCCGGAATCGGCTCCACCATCTGGGGCGGCCTGTGCGCCGCTGGCGGATTCGTGACCGGAGCCCTGGGTGCCGTTGGCGCCGCCATCGGCAGTATGTTCTCCGGGATCGCCGGCTTCATCGGCGGCATCATCGGCAGTCCCCTGTTCATTCCCGCCCTCGTGGTCATCGGCGCCGCCGTCGTTGGCTACATCCTGTGGAAGAAGTACAAGCGCCAGAAGCAGACCATTGGCAATGGCAGTGATCTTCCTTCCGCCGCCCCGTCGGTGAGTGTTCCCTCGACCGAAGTCGTGGTCAGCGGCGACATCGGCAAGCCGGCCGGCGAAATTCCGGTCTCCGCTCCCGCCGTTGAGGTCCCCGTGACCGCCAACACGACTCCCGCCTCCACCGAAGTGGCCCCCGAAGTCGCCCCCGTGGCCGCCTCCGACGCTCTCAAGGCCGCTCACGCCGACTACATCAAGGCCTACAACAAGTACATCAACATCGTGACCAACATCGGCGGCAGTGAGAATCCCGACGAGGAAATGCGCACCAACATGCTCCGCTCAGATACCCAGAAGGCGCTCAACGATTATCGCGACGCCTACAACAAGTACATCACCCTCCTGCGACAGAGCAATTCGAAGTAGCTGAGCCAAGAAAACCCCGGGCCGCAAGGTCCGGGGTTTTTTTGTGCCTGTTTTCCCGGAAAACGCCCGGCCGGCCAGCACTTCTCGGGACGATCACCCCCGCCACAGAGGATCAGGATTCAGGAAAGCTCTCCCTTTCCCGCGACCGGTTCTCTCTGGATCCTGGCAGTCCTGTTCCGGTCCACCTTCCGGAACCCTGTTCTCACGCTCTCTGGCTCTCTGTGCCTCTGTGGTGATGGTTCCTGCAATGGCCTTTCGCCGCGCCGGGGCCCCCGCGGTGGGCCAGAAAGCCGTGCCATTCCCCCTCGGTGTGCTCCCGGTCGAGCCTCCAGCCCGCCTGAGCCAGGGCTTCCCGCACCCGGTCAGCGTTGGTCGAGTTCACCCCCGAAAACACCCCCCAGCCGCCGGGGCTGGTCCAGGCGGCGAACCGGGGCAGGAACTCGAGCAACAGGGGGGAAGTGAGGTTGGCCACCAGGCCGTCGGCCGTGAACGGCGGCGTCCAGTCCGCCAGGTCGGCGCACAGGATCTCGAGGCCGGTGGTGATGCCGTTCAGTTCCGCGTTTTTGCGCAGGTTCTCGACGGCCGGGCCATCCTTCTCGACGGCCACCACGGCCGCCGCCCCCCGCCGCGCCAGGTAGAACGCCAGGATGCCGCTACCCGCCCCGAGGTCGAGGAACCGGCCGCCCTTCGGTGTCACATCCTCGAGGAACTGGAGGCAAAGCCGGGTGGTCTCGTGCGTGCCGGTGCCGAAAGCCATGCCGGGGTCGATCAGCAGACGTACCGCGGCCGGCTCGTCGGGGACCGCCCAGGGCGGGCAGACGAGGATTCCCTTCCCCACCCGGATCGGCTGGAAATACTGGCGGAATCCCTCCATCCAGTCGGTCTGGTCAGGATAGTCGAGGCGGCTGACGGTCGCCTGGGCGAACCCTTCCCGCCGGAGCCAGCTCCGCAGTTGTCGGTTGATGGCGGCGGAGTCCTGCTCGATGGTCGAGAACAACAGGCTGACCACCGTTTCCCCGGTGAAAGCCACCTCTTCCTCGCCCCCCCGGGTGGCGGCCTGCAGGCAGGGGCTGGAAAACGCCATCACGCCGAGGCGTTCGGCCAGGCCCAGCAGGGGTTCTTCGCCGGCGTCGGGCAGGCGGACGTCGATGCGGCGTAACACTAGCGCTTCTGAAGCTCCTTGATCCGGGCGGCGGCGCGGTCTTTCAGGACCTTGTTCTCGCCGGCGATGGTCATGGTTTTCCGATACCCCTCCAGGGCGGCCTCGAATTCCTCGAGGGCCTCGCAGGTCTCGGCCAGGCCGAAATGGGCGTAGGCCTCATCCGGGGCGAGGGTGTCGATGACCTTTTGGAAGACCTCCTTGGCATTGCCGGGAAGGCCGGCCTCGAGGAAGGTGCGGCCCAGGCGGTTCATGGCGTAGATGTCGTCGGGCTCGTATTTCAGGCAGAACAGGAAGTGGTAGATGGCGTTGGCGTAATCCTTTGTGCTGCGGAACGCCTGACCGAGGTTGTAATGGGCGAAGGCGTAGTCGGGTTGGGCCTCGAGCGCCTTCTTCAGGTGGGCGACGCCCTGTTCGTGCTTGCCCTGCAGGACCAGCAGTTTGCCGAGGTTGTTGAGCGTGAAGGGGTCGGCGGGGGCGAGGGCCAGGGCCCGCTCGAATTCGACCTGGGCCTCGGCCAGCATCCCCTTGTCCATGAAGATGACGCCGAGGTGCTTGCGCAGGGAGAGCGGGTCGGAACCCGACTGCATGGCCTGGTTGAAATGCTCGGCGGCCTTGGCCGATTCGTTCTGCTCGAGACAGATGCGGCCCAGGTAGTAGTGGGCCTCACTGCTCTTGGCATCGAGCGAAAGCACCTTCTGGAAATGGGTGACGGCACCGGTGAGGTCGCCGGTCTCGAGATGGATGCGGCCGATCAGCACCATGGCCGTGACGTTCTGGGGGTCTTTCTTGGTGATCTCCACCGCCAGTTTCTCGGCCTGGGCGGCATCGCCCTGTTCGAAGATGACGGTGGCCAGGCTGAGCTTGTTGTACAAGTCGTCAGGGGAGACCCGCAGGGCCTCGTTGAGAGTGGCCACGCACTGGTCGTAATCGCCCTTCATGCGGTAGGCCAGGGCCAGCGAGTTGCGGGCGTATTTGTCCCTGGGGTTCCGCTGGACGGTGCTTTCGAGGGTCTCGATGGCCTTCTCGATGTCGCCCTGCTCGAGGTAGGCGTTGCCCAGGAGGTAGTTGGTGTAGAGGTCCTCCTGCTTCAGCTTGAGCGAGCGCTCGAGCAGATCCATGGCCTGCTGGAAGTCGCCCTCCTCCTTGAGGATCATGGCGAGCTTGTTCAGGGTGTAGATGTCGTTCGGCTTCAGCTCGAGGGCTTTCTTGAAGAATTCCTTGGCCTCGGCGATCCGCTTTTCCTTCAGCGCTTCATTGCCCTTGGCATACGCTTCCTGGAAGTCCATGTCCTGCCTCCTGTGCGACGACGGCCCGGTTCCCGCGCCCCGGGAACGGTGGCTGACTCTTCAAGATTACCCTGGGAAAGGTCTGGAAACAAGTGGGGAACGGCATTTCCCTGTCGAATTTGCCGGCCGGGGCCGAATGGGGCAGGGAAAGGTCAGAGATCGATCTCGAGGTCGGCCTTCAGGGCGGTCAGCGAGGCGACCACCTGCCGGCGCACGCCCAGATCCTTGTCGGAGAGGGCCGAGATGAGCGGTTCGACGCCCTGGGCCATGCCCAGCTTGCCCAGCGCGTAGGCGGCCGAGGCCCGGATGTTTTTGTCGGGGTCCTTGATCATCTTGGTGAGCAGATCGAACACCCGCAGATCGCCGTATTTGCCGAGGGCGATCAGGATGTTGGCCTTCACCCGGTTGTCCTGCTCATCGACCAGCAGGTTCAAAAACTCGTAGACCTTGCGGCCTCCGATCGATTCCAGGGCCTCGATGGTGTTGGCCTTGACCCGGCGGTCGGGCGACCGCAGGCGCTCGGCCAGGATGGGGATGTGCGAGTCGTTGCCGACCTTGCCCAGCACCGACACGGCCTTCGACAGCACCCGCGGCTCGGTCTCGCTCTGCACCACCCTGATCAAGAACTCCAGCAGGTCGGGGGGGCGCACCCGCTCCAGCACGTCGAGGACGTGGTAGCGAACGCTCCATTCCCCGTCCTTGAACCATTCCAGCAGGGTGTCGGCCGGAACGGTGCCCGAGGCCCCGCGCAGAACCTTGAGCACCAGGATCTTCACCCACACCGGGGCCTCGGGGAAGACGCCCAGCAGGACCTCCATGGGCTTGAACCCCCGGAAGATGAACCCCTTGATCCGGCCCTGGTCGGCAGTGCCGACCTCGAGCTCGTCGAAGGCGGCGACGTCTTTCAGCAGGTAGTAAGACTCCTGGCTGAAGATCACCTCGTCGGTGTCCTGCACCTGGCCGAACGAGCGGAAGTCGAGCAGGGCTTCGCCGAGGTGGGCCACCTGGGGGCCGTGGTCGTCGATGGCCCCGTAGACCACCTCGAGGGCATGGAAGGTGAGCTTGGGGGCGATGCTGATCTCGGAGCGGCGGCCGAGCGCCTGGGCGAGCAGTTGAGCGGTCTGGATGCCGCGCATCAGGGTCTCGTGCCGGTTGGGATGCGACAGGATGGTCAGGATGCCGACGGGGGTCACCTGCACCGTCGAGGACAGGCCGGTGGGGCTGATCTGCCGGGCGACCTGGTAGAGGTCGCGCACCTCAGCCAGCAGTTGCGGACTGCTGACCCGCCCCATGGCATCGGAGAGGCCGTGGAAATACATGAACAGGGCAACGGCGAAGACCTTTTCCCCGTTCTTCTCCTCGGCCGACAGGGCCTTCAGGGTCTTGTCGACGATGCTCTTGCTGACGTAGTTCTGCAGACCCTTGCCGAGCAGGTCGCGCTCGCGCAGGCTGAGGAGCATGAAGTTGAAGGCCTGGGCGAAGTGTCCGAAATCGTCGTCGCGGTCGATGTAGACCTGCTGTCTCAGGTCGCCCGCGGTGACCTGGTCCATCGCCTTGATGAAGGTCGAGATGTCCTTGGCGACACGCCGCGACAGCAGGTAGCCCAGGAACAGGGCCACCACCAGGCCGGCCAAAAAGATCAGGACCAGCTGGTTGCGCAGGACGCCGAGGGGGCCGTAGCCGAGGGCATTGCGGAACCCCAGCCGCATGGTGCCGAGCCGGTGCTGGCCTTCCATCAGGGGAATCAGCACCTCGTAGAGATCGCTGTCGGGCAGGGGGAAGACCTGGGGCCGGCTCGAGTTCAGGCTCTTGGCGTAGTTGGCGTCGGGGGTGAAGGTTGTTCCCCGATAGGACGGGTCGGAATGGAACAGGAACTGCTCGTCCTTGACCACGTTCAGGAAGGCGTAGTTGTCGTCCAGCTCGAACAGGGACTGCATCTCGCGCAGGTCGCCGTCGTCACCCGTGATCAGGAACCGCTTGGCGGGCAAAGCGGCCACCTTGGCCAGGGACATGCCGTGCTGGACGAAGCTCTGGCGCCAGTTGGTGTCGTACCACTGCTGAAGGGCGAAGCGGGTGACCAGGAACAACAGCAGGATGAGCAGGCCGATGCCGCCCATCAGGGTGGTCTGGAAGTCGGAAGAATGCCGGCGGCGGATGAACCAGTAGGTGAACAGGCCGAGCAGAAGGACCGAGAAGACGAGCACGTTGCGGAAGCGCACGGCCCGGACCCGCTCCTCTTCGGCCATGGCGAAGAACCCCACCCGGAGCACCACCTTCCGCCCCGATTCGGTGACGAGGGGCAGGGCCGCCTCGACCAGGGGGACGGTCTGCGAGGGGTCCATGGTCGGGAAGAAGGACAGATAGGGGGTGCGCAGGGCCTCGGTCTCGACCTCGGACAGCGCTCCGACCGAGATCAGGGGTGTCTCGGCCTTGGCCAGGACTTCGCCGGTGGGCTGTTGGACCAAAGCGTAGGCCACCCCTTCCTCGGCCAGCAGGTTGGTGAGGCGGGGGGGCAGGTCGGCCCGGCGCTTGAGGAGCGTGTGGAGTTCCCGGCCCAGAAGCTTGACGATGACCTCCCGCCGGTTGGCGAACCGGGCCTGCACCTCCTCCCGGTCGGCCATGGTGAAATAGTAGGCGAAACTGGACAGGGTGAACAGGATGATGAGCAGGAAGACCCGCTCCAGATACCGGTTTTCGGCGCTGAAGAGCATGGGCTCAGGGCGGGGTGCCGGGGGCGCCCTGCTGGCGGGTGATCAGGCGGGCGAAAGCGTCGGCCATGGCGGGATCGAACTGACTGCCCTTACAGCGCAGGATCTCCTCAAGGGCGCTTTTCACGTCCATGGCCTTGCGGTAGGGACGGTTGGAGGTCATGGCATCCCAGGTGTCGGCGATGGTGATGATGCGGGCTTCCGGCGGGATGTCCTCCCCCCTGAGGCCGGCGGGGTAGCCGCGGCCGTCGAACCGCTCGTGGTGGTGCCGGATGAAGGGGATGACATGGGTGAGGAACTCGACCTTGGCCAGGATGCGCACCCCCAGGTCGGGATGGGACTTGATGACGTCGAACTCTTCGTCGGTCAGCCGCCCCGGCTTATTCAGGATGGCCTCGGGTATGCCGATCTTGCCGATGTCGTGGAGCATGCCCGCCAGCCGCAGGTTCTCCAGGCGCTGGGGGGTGAAGCCCATTTCCTCGCCGAGCTCGATCGAAAGCTGGGTGACCCGTTCGGAATGCCCGTGCGTGTAGCTGTCCTTGGCGTCGATGGCCGAGGTGAGGGCCGACAGGGTGTCGAAGTAGGCGTGCTGGAGGTTGCGGAACAGGTCGGCGTTCTGGATGACGAAGGCGATCTGGCTCCCGAGGATCTTCAGCAGGTCGAGGTCTTCCGAGGAATACGAGTAGCGGCCGGTCTTGTTGGCCACCTGGATCACCCCGAGCACTTCGTCCTGGGCCGAGAGCGGCAGGAGCAGGGTGTCGCGCAGGGCGGCCGCCTCGAAACGTCCGGTCTCGGTGGCGGCGAACTCGCTCTGGGCGAGGTTCTCGATGATCAGGGGCTGGCGGCTCTGCCGCACCTTTTGCACGGCCGGGGTGAGCACGGCCGCGGCGGAGGCAAAACGGCCGGGCCCGGCCGGGGTCTGCACGCGGGTGAACGAGGCCCGGTCCTCGCCTGGCTTCACCAGCAGGAGACAGCCGATTTCGCTGGCGGTGCCGTCGCGGGCCACGGACAGGAACTTGTCGACCAGGCCGGCCAGATCGAGGTTGGCGATGATCTCTTTGCCCAGGATGAACACGTTGCTCAGCACCAGCAGGCGCTTGAACATGCGCTCGTAGAGGATGGCGCTCTCGAGGGAGACGGCCGCCTGGCGGGCCAGGACGGGCATCAGCTCGCAGACGTTCTCGGGAGCCTGGGAGTTCAGCTTGAGACCAATGACCCCGAGCATGCGGTGGCGTCGGGTCAACGGCAGGAGGAGGAAGTCATCGACCGGGATCAGCTCGCTTTCCGACTCCTGCCACTTGGGATACTCCTCGCGGAAGCGCTTCAGGATGGCGCTCATCTTTTCCTCGAGGATCAGATTGCTGATGCGGACCTCGAGCTGGCTGGGGTCGGCCTGGCAGAGCGCGAAGAAGGAGGCCTCGGCTTTGCACAGGATCAGGGCCTTCTTGAGGATGGCCTTGAGCAGGGAATCGAGCTCGATGAAGAAACCCGTCTCCTCCAGGGATAACAGCTCCTGGATCTGGGTCTTCAACAGCTCGTTCTCCCGGAACAGCCCGTCATTGGCGGGAGCGGCCTTGGGCAGGAACCACGACGTGTCGAACATGCGCGAGGGGCATTCTAGCACGGGGAATGCGCAAAAGACAACGAACCGGCCTGCCCCGGGATCGGTGGTGAGGCCAGGGCGGGGAGGGTCAGCCGCCGGCGGCGACGGGGATGCGGGTGAAATCGGCGTGGTGCCGGGAGCAATCGCAGTCGCGGCGGCGGCAGGAGCCCCGGCGCTGAAGGACCTTCCCGCAGTCGCGGCAGACGGTGAAGACGCGCTTCAGGAAAGCGTCGGCGGGGTCGGCGTGCACCTCCTCGCGGCGGTCGTGGGGGCAGTCGTTCATGGCCCGCTGGGGAGCGGCGTCGAGGCGGCCGGGGGAGGCGAGGATCTCGAGATCGCGGGCCAGCGACAGGCGGTCGAGGGCCGTCTTGCCCCGCTCGACGCCGTCCCCTCCCGGGGTGAAGGTCATCACCAGCTGTCCGTCAACATTGGCGGCCGCATCGATCGCCCGGCGCAGGGGGCCGGCCACCAGGGCGGCGAAGTCCCGGGGGTGGGGGCATTCGAGGTATTCCTCGTCCCCCCACAGGCAGAGACGGCGGGCCAGCCGGCCCTCGAAGGCCGCCTCGTGGAAGGTGACCCGCAGGAGGGTGCCGGTCGGGATGTCCAGGTGGAGGAACTGGCTGAACCGGGCGGACCGGGCCCAGGCGACCTCCTCCCCCTCCCCGAGGAAAGCGTAGTTGGCGTTGGTCATCGGCAGATTGGCCGCGCGGGCCCGTTCGTCGATGGGGGGAAGGGTCTCGGTCAGGCGTTCCAGGGCTGGGTCCATGGGCGGGGGCCTCCTCGCTGGGGTGGCGCGGGCCCGGGTCGGCGGCCGGGGCCCGGGGGGGTCACTCGCGGAGAATGCGGCCTTCGGTGGCGAGCGTGATCGGGGCGGAGGCCGACCGGGCGGCCAGGTAGGCGCGCACCGCTTCCCGCTGAAGGGGTCCGTATTGGACTTCCTTTCCCCTCTTGAAGGCCCAGAAGCCGTCACCGCCCTCGGCCAGGAAGCTGTTGGTGGTCACCCGATAGGTGCGGGCCGGGTCAAGGGGTTCGTTCCCGCTGGCGACCGCCTTCAGGTCGAAATCTTCGGTGTTGCGGTTGGCGAAGGAATACCGGCCGCCCGAGATCTGGAGCAGACCCCGCTTGAGGGACGCCGAGACGGAAAGGAGCTCGAGCAGATCCTGGCCGGTCAGGGTCATCACGACCACCTGGTTGTCAAACGGCAGTACCGAGAACAGGTCGGCGAGGGTGAAGGGGCCGGTGCGGATGTCGGCCTGGATGCCGCCGCTGTTCATCAGCGCCACGTCGGCCTGGAAGAGGTCGCGCATGGCATCGGCCACCAGATTCCCGATCGGGCATTCCTGCTCGTACTGCCGCGCATAGTCGGCGGCGAACTCGGCCACTCGCTCGGCCTTCAGGTGCTCGAGTTCCCCGGCGTGGTTGCGCAGGTATTCCTCCATGCCCGAGTCGGGGCTGGTTTCGTCGCAATAGACCGGAACCCGCCGGCCCTGCCAGGCGACGATGCGCCCCCCGAAGGCCGGCAGTTCGAGGTCGAGCTGGTCGATTTCCTTGGACTGATTGTACCCGCTGACCGTCTTGATGATGATGCCGTCCTTCTCGACCGGGGCGGGGGGGTCGACGTCAAAGTCGACCATGACCAGGACGTCCGGGCGGGCCGCGACGATCTGCGCCCACTCCCCTTCCGTCAGACGCTCGTCATCGTAGAGCGAGAGCATGACGACCAGATCGACGCCGCGGGCCCGCAGGGATTTCACCCGGGCGATCAATTCCGGGCCGGGGGGGAGGAACCGGAGGCCAGCCACGTTGCCGGCCGAGGTCAGCAGAGGAGTCTGCGGGGGGGTGATACCGACCAGGCCGATTTTGAGGCCGTTGCCGGGACTGAGGATTTGGTCTTTCTGGAGGAAGGGAGGGGGGTCATCTGACCCCATGGCGGTAATATTGGAGGACAGGAATGGGAAGCGGGCCAGCCCGGCCAGTTCCTCGAGCCTCTGCCGGCCGTAGGTGAACTCGATGTTCCCGACGAGCATGGCGTCGATCTTCAGGCGGTTGAGCACCTCGATGGTGGTGGCGCCCCGGGAAAAGTAGGCATCGGCGGTGCCCGAGATCTCACTGCCGATCGACAGGATGTTGTAGGGTTCTCCGGAGAACGAGGCCACCAGCTGGTCAAGCTGTTTCTTGACGTAGGCCGCCCCGCCCATGCGGTTGCCGCGGTAGGGGGGGAACTTGGCGGTCATGGGCTTGATCCGGCCCTTGGAAACGCCGAGCAGAAGCAGATGGTAGCGGCGGTTGCCCCGGGGATAGAAGACGAAGACGAGGGCCGACAGGAAAAACAGGGCGGCGGCCGCGACGAACAGCCGCCCGATGACGCCGGACCGGGATGATGGCATGGGGCCTATTGTAGTTTTTCCGGGGCCGCGAAGCAAGTCCCGGGGAATGACCGGGCGTGCCCCGGAATCGGCGATGACGACCATGGCTTTCCGCCTGCCGCGCCCGTCACCGGGGCGGCTCCCCGGGTTCGCCTCCCTGGCGGATTCCGGAACGTAAAAAGGCCCCGGAACCGGGAGGTGCCGGGGCCTGGTCAGGTCGGAGGGCGGATCAGTAGTTCTTGAGCTCCGCGAGGCGGGTCTCGTAGGGATTGTTCCGGCCGCCGTCGTTGGCCTCGTTCTTCACGAAGGTCTTGATGGCGTCAAGCACGTCGCGGATGCAAGCCCGGTCGGCCTTGGTCATCTGGCTGATGTTGCGGAGGAAGGCGGCGTAGAACACGCCCGGCTGGCCGTTGTTCTTCTCGAGGTCCATGGTCACGACCTTGACCAGGGTCTTGGCATCGGCTTCCCGGTCGTTGCTGAGGAGGCTGTAATCTTCCACGATCGAGAAGGTGATGTTCCGGTCGGCCTTGCTCTTCTTGGCCTGGAGAGCCTGCTTCTTCACGCTGTCCATGTCGGAGGACATCGAGACGAGGTCCTTCATCAGCATGCCCAGGGTGCGCTTGCCGCCCTGACCTTGGTCACCCTGACCCTGGTCGCCCTGGCCCGGCTGTTCGGCAGGAGGCTGGTCAGCGGGAGGCTGATCGGCGGGAGGCTGATCGGCAGGAGGCTGATCGGCGGGAGGTTCGGCCGGAGGTTCGGCCGGAGGCGTGGGTTCAGCCGGGGGCGCGTCGGGGGGAAGCGGAGGCAGTTGGCCGCCGCCCTGCCCGGGGTTCTCGCCCTGCCCGGGGTTGTTGCCCTGCCCGGGGTTGCCCTGACCAGGCTTGCCATGGCAGTTCTTCAGGTAGCGCCAGTGGCCCTTCACATGGCGGCCGTTGTGGTCGTAGTGTCCGCACACCCAGACCCGGCACTTGCGGCCAGTGAGCTTGTACTTGATCTTGACGCCCAGGTCCATGAAGCCGTTCTTGATATGGTCGCCGATGTGGCGGATGGCGCGTCCCAGGCGCTGAAAGAAGCCGACCTTCTTGTGATGGCACTGGCCATGGCCTTTGCCGGCAAAAGCGTTCCCCACAAACAGCAGGCTGAATGCCAGAACCACCGGCAGGACTTTCGAACACATCCTCTTGATCACGGTGTTTCCTCCTCGATGATCTGCATGATGAAAATGATGCCAGATTGGAAGCAAAACCCGTACCACTTGCGAAGGGCGACGGCATGAGCTTTTCCCTGGGGAGGCCGGCGGTTTCGCCAAAATTCCGTCAGGCCGGCACCGGAAAACCGGCAATGGCGAACCGAAACCAGGCGGTTGACGATGGGGACGGCCGGTCGAACCGCGAACGGTCTCCGGTCGAAAAGGGCAAACCTCCCGGAGCGGGAGGTTTGAAGATGGAGAATGACCAGGGGCTGGGCCTGCCGCGGGTCGTCTCAGATGGCGATTTGGACTTCCGCCTCCTGGACGGTGGGACAGGCTTCGGCATACAGGAAGATGCCGACCATTTCGAACACTTTCATGTTCAGGTCGGTCAGACTCGACACGATCAGCTTGCCGCCCTTGCCGTCGACGATCCGCTCGGCGAGGTCGAGGATGGTGGCCACGGTCGGACTGCTGATGGTCAGCGAATGTCCGAAATCGATGACGAACCGCTTGCACCCTTGGTCGATCCTGGGGCCGATCTCGGCGGCGAGGGCCACCCCGGCTTCCTCCACCAAGGCCCCCTTGATGAAGACGATGGTTACATCGCCCTTGGTCTGGACGCGGATGGTGAAGGACTCCTTGCTTTGCATCGTGCTTCCTCGAACGAATGGTTGGTTTTACTCTACCGCATGGTCCGGGAAAATTCTAGCACCGGTCATCCGATTCACCACTTGAAAATGTTCTTCAGGCCCTTGCCCACGTCCTTCAGGTCTTTCTCGAGCTTCTTGATGGGGTTCTTGGGCTGGGCGGGCGCGGAAGCCGGGGCGGGGGCCGGAGCCGGCGCGGGGGCGGTCTGAGCGGGGG
>CAZKPI010000029.1:0-17814 GCA_964554555.1 uncultured bacterium | reverse complement strand
CATCCTGCTGGTCGATGACCAGGAGACCATCCGCACCGTCGGCACCGCCCTGCTTCAGGGCCTCGGCTTCACCGTGGTCACCGCGGCCGACGGCGCCGAAGCCCTCGAGATCCTGGCCGCCGCCCCCGACCGGTTCGCCCTCGTCCTGCTCGATCTCACCATGCCGCGGCTCGACGGGGTCGAGACCTTCCAGGCCATGGTCCAGCGCGGCCTGCGGGTGCCCGTCGTCATGGTCAGCGGCTACACCGAACAGGAGGTCAGCGGCCGGCTCGGCGCCGTCCGGCCCGCCGCGTTCCTGCAGAAGCCGTTCCAGCAGGCCAACCTGACCGCCGTCCTCAGCCGCCTCCTGCCCGCCGCCCCGGCGGCCTGACCCTTCCCGGGCCCAGACCACCGCTTCCCGCCCGGTTCCCCATGCCGGGAACCGAACCGCCCGCCGCCGGCCGCCTTCCGCTCCCAGGCGGGCATCCGGGAGCGCAGGCGGCGGGCCTTTCCGGGAGAAGGTTCGGGCCGCGTCCATGACGACACCCAAAACGCCCCATGGGGAAATGGGCGGGAAAAGAACCGGGACGGATCCGTGGGTGGGAATCCGTCCCGAAAGGGAAACCAGATCAGCTCAGGTCCGGTCAGTTGCCGGCGGTCGTGGCCTCCTGGCCGTGCCGGTCGAGGAAGCTCATGATGTTCCGGTAGCGGAACACCTGCGACAGCAGAAGGGAGGCATGGTCATACTGGGCCTCGGGGGAATCGAGCAGGAAGCCCACGTTCACCTCATTGCCGCTGGCCGAGACGGTCAGCCGGCCCAGGCTCTCGCGGTCGTTGGCGCGGGTGGTCTGCTCGGCGAGGCGGGTGATCTGTTCGGCGATCAGTTCCCGCAGTGTTTCGGCCGCCGCCTCGTCCTTCGCCTGCACAACGTAATTCACGGTGTAGGCCGAGGCGCCGCGGGCGTCGGTGTCCCAGGCGTATTTCACGGTGATCTCGCGGCTCTGCGCCAGCTGGCCGCGGATCCGTTCCTCGAGGGGAACGGTCTCGTCGTCGCTGTGCGGGATACCCAGCTTCTGGGCCAGGGTCCGCATGCCCTTGGCGAACTTTTGCCGCAGGGCGCCCTTCGGCCGGTTGAACTTCACCAGACGCTCGATCTCGCGGCCGGTCAGCTGGAAGGTGGTCTGGGCCTCGACGGCGGTGGGCAGGGTCTCGTTCAGCTTCTCCTCGCCGCGCACCACGGCCACCGTCTCCTCGAGCACACTGTAATCGCCGGCCGGAACCGCCGCGATGAGGTAGGCCGACCGGCCGGGCACCTGGGCGATGTCCACCTCGTAGGGGCGCTCGGTATAGGGGAACTTCGTGAAGCTCAGGCCGGCGATCTCCTGATCGGTGACGGTCCCGGTGCCGCGGGTCTGGGCCAGGTATTCCCGGTAATCCTTCTCCATCGAGGCGCGCAGGTCCTTGAAGGTGAAATCCCCGACCGCCACCAGGATCGCCGAGGAGTGGCCGGAGGAGCCGCGTTTGATGACCATGCCGGCATGCAGGCTCTTCTTGCGGGGGTTGGGGACGCCGGCCTGCCGCGCTTTGACGTCGAGAGCGGCGCGCCGGATCATGCCGAAGTCGCCCTTGTTCTTCAGGTCGGCGTAGAGGTAGTCGGACAGGGGCCGCAGGTTCACCAGGTTCAGATCGCGGGGCTCGGCCACCACCGGGATGCCGCGTCCCCCGGTCAGGGCGCGGGCGGCGGCCGCGCCGGGCAGGGCGGTCAGCAGGGCCAGGATGGTCAGGCAGAGAGCAGGAACGGACAGACGACGAAACATGCGGAGGTCCTCCTTCCTTCCGTTGGTCACGATGCGGTCACTGGGCGGGAGCGGCCTCGTCCGGCCCGGGCTGGACGTCGCCGGGCAGGCGTTCCAGCAGGGTTTTGACGGCGGCGTAGGCGGCCTGGTTGCCGGGTTTGAAGCCGGAGTAGAACACCCCCGCCAGGGGGGATCCGGGCACGGCCCGCTCGCGGTCATACTGGCGCAGGGCGGCCTCGAGGTCGTCGATGACCTTCTTCCCCAGGGCCGAGCGGCAGACCACAGCGTCGTTGGGGATCTGCTCGGGCAGAAGCTTCAGCACGCGGAAATCCTCCAGCGACAGGTTCTCGCGGTCACCGACCTTGTGCCCGGCGAAGGCGAAGAAGGAATCATAGGAGGCGGCGGCGTCGACCTTTCTCTCCAGGAGGGAACGGAGGGCCTTTTCGTGACTGCCGCAGAACACCGGCTTGTACAAGGGCTTGCCGTCCTTGATCAGGCCCTGCTCGAGCAGGAAGGCGGACGGGTAGACGTAGCCGGAGGCGGAATACGGGTCGACGAAGGCGATCGTCTTCCCGGCCAGGTCGCGGACCGAGAGAAGGGGCGAATCCTTGCGGGCGAGCAGGGCGCAATGGTAGAAGGGCTTCCCCGCTTCGAGGGAGGTCGCCAGGAAGGTCAGGGCCGGGTCGTCCATGCAGAAGGTGTAGACCAGGGGGGAGACGAGGGCGATGTCGAGGGATTCGTGATCGATGTCGTTGAGCAGACTGAAGTAGTCGGTGTACACCTTCA
This sequence comes from uncultured bacterium, assembly GCA_964554555.1. Lineage (GTDB taxonomy): Bacteria > Muiribacteriota > Ozemobacteria > Ozemobacterales > Ozemobacteraceae > Ozemobacter. The sequence goes on along the minus strand of CAZKPI010000029.1, from coordinate 15,253 downwards.
GGCGCAGGTTCAGCCCGGCCCTTCGTCCCAGGTATTCGGCGAGGGGGGCCAGCTGGGTGTACTGGGCCCGCGGGTCGGCGTAGGCGACCATGCCCAGCGTGGCGGGCCGGTCGGGATCGGCGGCCGGGACCGGGGCGGCGGCCGGCCGGCCGGCCCCCCAGGCGGTCACGCTCCCGGCGAACAGCAGGAACAAAACCAGCATCCGGACAGTGGTTCGGGCCATGGCATCCTCCCTCGGGCGCTCCCGCCAGACACGGCAGGGCAACAGAATCGGCGGCGGACTCCGCCCTCCCGTCACCTTAGCACCAGCATCCCCGAAACTCAACCCTCCCCGCCGGGGCGCAGGAAGTCTCACTCCGCGGTCCCCGGCTTCTTTGATGAAGGGTGACGGCCGCCGGCGGCCATGGCCCCATCCGCTTCATTCCCGGGCCAGCAGGTTTTCTGCTTCCGCCAGGGCCTCGGGGGTGTTGAGGTTGAACCGGACCCAGCGGTCATCGACCGTCACGTGCAGGATGCGCTCCGGGTGGCGCTGGAAGACCCACCGCGCCCCCTCCTCGAGCGGCGCCTGCCGCAGTTCCGCCGCCGCCCAGCCGGGAATGATGACGGGATGCCCGCGCCGCTGATCGTAGGAAGGAACCACCAGGGCGTCGGGGTCGTGACGCGCGGCCGCGACGAGCGCGGCGAGGGTTGCCGGCCGCACGAGGGGATGGTCGACCGGCCAGAGCAGGAACCCGCGCCCGGACGGCAGGAGGTCGAGCGCCAGCCGGATGGAGCTGAGCGGGCCGTCCTCGGGACGGGGGTTCACCACCCAGGTCCCGCCGGCCGCCTGCACCAGCGCCTGGGCGTCGCGATCACCAGCCTGGCCGACGAAGGCCAGGGGCGGGGCCAGGGCCGAACCAAGGCCGGCCAGCCCAGCCAGCTGGTGTTCGAGGAAGGTGCGCCCCCCCACGGCGATATGCTGTTTGGCCCGGCCCATCCGGCTGGAACGGCCGGCGAGCAGGCAGATGGACGACAGGAGGAATGGCGCGGGCATGGCCTGCCCATGGTAGCCCCGGCGCCCCGGTCTGTCAAAGGGTCGGCGGGCCGGCCAGGCGCCAGCCAGGCCGCCCCCGGCGCGGCGGACGCCAGGGAATTCCGGGAAACCCGCCTGTGAAGACCGTTTCCCGGACCGCCCCGGGTTCCGCGACGGGCTTTCCCATCTTGCATTGGCTGACGGAAATGGGGTAGCATAGGCCCAGCCTGGGCGGGGTGAAGAGGTCCCCGCCAATCCCACCAGCAGAGGAGCTTGACCATGGCCGTTGATCTCAAGCAGTTCATTCCGAAACAGCCCGAACAGCCGATCGACCTGAAGGTCGACCTGGAGATCATCACCAACCAGATCATGAAAGAGCTGTACGTCCACGGCAAGAAGGTTCCCCGCCACCTCAGCAAGAGCCTGAAGGTGCACGTGGACATCATCCAGAAGATCTTCAACGAGCTGAAGCAGGGCGAACTGGTGGGCATGGTCGGCGGCTCCGGCATGGGATCCGACTACCAGTACGGTCTCTACCCGAAGGGAACCGAGCGCGCCAAGTCCATCCTCGAACGCGACGCCTACCTCGGGCCTTCCCCCGTCGGCTTCGAGGAATACCTGCGGGTCACCCGGGCGGTGCTGGACGCCAACAAGAAGAGCTTCAACATCAACATGAAGATCCTCGAGGAGAAATTCCAGCACGCCAAGGGCTACAAGGACGTCCTGATGCAGATCGGGCAGGCCGTCTGCGCCCGCAAGCCGGCCTTCGTCTTCGGCTTCCCGGGCAACGGCAAGACCTTCCTGTGCAGTAGTGTCGTCCGCCTGCTCCCCCCCATGGTTGTCCCCTACGCCGTCAACATCGCCGGCCAGCTGGTACGGATCTACGACCCCAGCTGTCACATCGCGGTGCAGGATTTCGACATGGACGGCCTCGACGAGCGCTGGGTGGTGGTCCAGCCCCCCCTCATCACGGCCGGCGGCGAACTGACCCTCGAAGACCTGGAAGTCGTCTACAACAAGAAATACGGCTGTTTCGACGCCCCCCCGCAGGTCAAGGCGACCGGCGGCGTCCTGCTGATCGACGACCTTGGCCGCCAGCGCTGTTCGGTCGAGGAGCTGTTCAACCGCTTCATCATCCCGCTCGAGAACAAGATCGACTTCCTCGTCCTCGGCGGCCAGCGCATGGAAGTGCCGACCGACGAGATCGTGCTGTTCAGCACCAACCTCGACCCGATGAAGATCGTCGACGACGCGTTCCTGCGCCGCCTGCCCTACAAGATCAACGTCCGCAACCCCCGCAAGGACGAGTATCTCGAGATCTGGAAGGGCGGCGCCGACAAGCTCGGCCTCAAATATGACAACGCCGTCATGGACCACCTGTTCAGCCTGTACAAGAAGGACCGCCGCGGTCTCCGCGCCGTCCATCCCCGCGACATCCTGAACATCATTTACGACCGCAAACGGTTCATGGAGGTCGGTGACCCCAACATCACCCAGCAGGAGATGGAGGAAGCCTACAAGATCTACTTCGTCTCCGGCATGACCCTGATCGAGACCGTCGAGTGAGCCGTCACCCCCACCCCGGCCCCGGGCCCCGCCGGAGCCGGGGTTTTCCTCGTACCGCCCCCCCCGGGAACACCCGGGACGCGCCGTGAACCCCCGGTTCCTTTTCCACCACACCCTGGCCGGGGTGTTCGCCGGCTACGGGGCCTGGCTGACCTTCCGCGCAACCGACCCCTGGACGTTCGGCGAGGGGTTCCTGCCGACGCTGTTCACCAGCGGGGTGTTCGCCGCCCTTCTGCTCGGCCTGGCGGCGGCCCTGCCGCCCCTGTTCGACGACTGGCAGGCCCGCAAGGCCGGCCACCAGTTCCTCGCCGCCGCCGTCCCCGCCCTGGCCTTCGCCATGCCGGCCACCGTCGTCTTCGCCATCGTGGCCGGTTCCACCGGTCTGGCCCGGGTCCTGCCCCTCCTGGTCCTGCGGGCCTTCTGGTGGTCCCTGCTGGCCGCCGCTCTCGGAGCCTGCCGCGGCTTCGTCACCGGCAGTCTGCGCGCCGCCGCCACGACCGGGGCCGGTCTCCTGCCCGGCCTCGTCGGTCCCGGACTGCTGTTTGACCTGTTCTTCCTCCCCCGCGGCCTCTGGCTCCCTGGCTCCCTCTTCCTCGGCGCAGTCGCCGGAGCGTGCCTGGCCCTGGCCCTCGACCTGCTCAAGGAGGCCTGGCTCGAGGACCTGGGCGGCAGTGCCCCCTGGCGCACCCAGTTCCTGCTGGAGACCGAGGAGTTCGTCGCGGGTGGCGACGAGGACTGCGACCTCGTTCTGCCCGAAGCCCCCCCCCAGGCTTTTTCCATCCTGGAGAAGGATGAAGGCCACGTGCTCGAGTCGCTCGACGACACCCCGATCAAGGTCACCGGCTGTCGGTTCCGCTGTCGCCTGCTGGTGGACGGCGACGTCATCGAGGCGGGCGGCCGGACCCTGGTCTACCACAACCGCCTCGCGCGTTCCCGCGATGCCGTCCCCCAGCCGGCCGGTTGAGCCAATTCCCCACCGGAAGGAGAGATTCACCTGAAGTTCACCACCGAAATCCGCGAAGGGGTGCTGATCGTTACCCTGTTGACCGATCTCACCTTCGAATGGTTCATGGAGTTCGACGACCAGGTCCGGCAGGCCCTGCCGGCCACGGTCGCCGCCGGAGTGCTCGACCTGTCCGCCGTCCAGCATCTCGACAGTTCCGGCCTGGGCGTGGTCGCCCGCCTGCACCGCGACCTGAAGGCGCGGGGCGGGCGGCTGGCCCTGGCCGGCGCCGCCCCCCATCTGCAGAACCTTCTGCGGATGGTCGGGTTCCACCAGCATCTGCAGACCTGGGACACCCTGGCGGAGGCGCTGGCCTCATTCCGCCCCGCCGCCACCCCCGAGGATCCAAGGAGGAAGGAATGAAGATGAAAACCCTGCTCGTGGTGTGTTTCTGCCTGTTGCCCCTGTTGGCGGCCCGGGCCGGCGAGATCGGCTTTGACGAGTCGTTCAGCCTGGCCCAGGACCGGCAGGTGCCGCTTCGCCAGCTGATCCCCGGCACCGAGGACTATTACTACTACCATTGCCTGTACTGGCAGAACCAGGGCCAGGGCGCCAAGGTGAAGGACCTGCTCGACCAGTGGGTCAACCGCTACGGCTACACCGAACGGGCCCAGGAGATCCAGAACCGGCAGGTGATGCTGGACTGGCCGGCCGCCCCGGAGGCCGGCCGCCAGCACCTGCAGAACAAGCTGAACCTCACCTTCAGCCACCAGAAGAAGCTTCTGAAGCCGGTTTCCAAACACCCCACAGCTCTGCCGCCGCAGACCCTCGCCTGGGAGACCCTGGAACGACGGGCCCTGGCCGAGTACCGCGACCTGAGCGGGTTCACCCCCGCGGCCTGGCCCGCCCTGCTGGCCAAGGGGGCCAGCCTCGACCCCGACCGGCGGCGCCACCTCCTGCGCCAGATGATCCGGCCCGAGGGGGAGAACCTGGCCCAGCTGGTCGTCGATGATCTCAAGTATGAGAACAGCGGCGGGTTCGGCTGTCACCAGGTGCATGCCAACCTGCTGTTGCCCCAGCTCGAGGAATGCCGGCGGCTGATGCCCGAGCTGATCAACGACACCAACTACGTCGAGGCGGTGGTGCGCAAGCTACAGCCTGGCGCCGACGTGGACTGGCGCAACGACCGGGGCGAGAAGGAGGCCTACCTCGGCCGCCTGTGGAAGTTCGCGCAGACCCTGCCCCCCGTCCACAACTCCCTGAAGGCCCACATCCTCTACCACTGGCTGGCCCACGACCGTTCCAAGGGGGTCTATGACCGGGCCCGGTTCCTCGAGTATCTCAAACTGCCCCGCCCCGTCCCCTACATGAACCCCAAGTATCTGGGGCGCCGCGAAATGCGCGACCACGTGGCCGACCTCAACGCCAACTACCACCATCTCACCCAACTGCCGGTCATCGGCAACGACGAACCCCTGGTCCGCGACTGCCTGCGCGAGTTCCTCAAACCGGCCGAGGACGCCCGGGAGTTCCAGGAATACGTCGAATCGAACTGGCTGAAGGACCTGCTGGCCGAGACCAAGATCGTCGGCGGCATCGGCAACCTCGAGAAGTGGTTCTCCCTGCTCGAGCCGGGCCGGGTCAAGGAGATCAAGGAGCGCATCGAGCTCGACTTCCAGCCCACCTGCCGCGAGGTGGTCGGGGTGCGCGATCCCATCGCCTTCGATGTCGCCGTCAAGAACGTCACCCAGCTGATCGTCAAGATCTACCGCATCAACACCCGCGCCTGGTACCGCGACCGCCTCGAGGAGGTCGGCACCGACCTCGACCTCGACAGCCTGGTGGCCAACGAGGAGAAGGTCTATTCCTACACCCAGCCCGAATACCTGCGCCACATCGAGCATTTCGAATTCCCCCAGCTGGATCTTCCGGGCGTCTACGTCATCGAGCTGATCGGCAACGGCAAGAGCAGTCGCGCCCTCATCCGCAAGGGCCGGCTCGGTTTCATGCAGCGCCTCGGCGCCGCCGGCCATGTCTTCACCGTCTTTGACGAGGACAACGCCCAGGTCTTCGACGCTTCCATCTGGCTCGGCGGCCACGAGTACACCGCCGACGACAAGGGCGAGATCACGGTTCCCTTCTCCACCCAGCCCGGGCAGGTGAAATTCGTCCTGGCCCGGGGCGAGTTCGCCTCCCTGCAGACCTTCACCCACCAGGGCGAAAACTACAGCCTCACCGCCGGTTTCTTCATTGACCGCGAGGCCCTGGCCGAGGGGGCCAAGGCCACCGTTCTGGTGCGGCCCTGGCTGACCGTCAACGGCGTCCCCATCGATCTCAAGCTTCTGCAGGAGACCGCCCTGGTCATTTCCACCGTCGATCGAGACGGGGTCGCCGCCGCCAAGGAGGTTCCCGGGTTCGCCCTGGCCAACGACAAGGAGACCGCCTACGAGTTCAAGGTCCCCGAGAAGCTGACCCGCATCACCTTCACCCTGCGCGGCAAGGTCGAGAACCTCAGCCGCGGCCGAAAGGAGGATTTCTCCACCAGCCGGACGATCTCCCTCAACGGCATCCACGGGGAGGACAAGATCGAGGACCTGCTGGTGCGGCATGTCGACGGCCAGTATCTCGTCGAGCTGGTCGGCAAAACCGGTGAGCCCAAAGCCGACCGGCCGATCACCTGCGAGTTCAAGCACCGCGACTTCACCCGCACCGTGGTGACCACCCTGCAGACCGACGCCGCCGGCCGGGTGCGGCTCGGTTCCCTGGCGGGCATCGAGTGGGTGCGCCTGGAAGGCCCCGAGAAGACCTCCCGCACCTGGTCGCCGGTCCGCGACACCTGCGCCTGGCCCCGGGCCATCCACGGCCTGGCCGGCGAGCCCATCCGCGTCCCCCTGTTCGCGGGGGCGGTGCGCGAGGGACTGCCGGTCGCCGCCCTGTTCGAGATCCGCAACGGTTCGTATGCCACCTCGTACACCGACCGGGTGAAGGCGGCCGACGGCTTCCTGGTGATCGACGACCTGCCGGCCGGCGACTTCGAGCTGGTGCTCTACCCGGAGGCCACGGTCATCCCGATCCGGCTGACCCGCGGCGCGAAGATCGGCTCCTGGCTGGTCTCCCGCGACCGGTTCCTGCAGGCCCGGTCCGTCCAGCCCCTGCATATCGACCGCGTCGAGCGGGATAATCAGACCCGCAAGGTGAAACTGCACCTGGCCAACACCGCGGCGGGAACCCGCGTCCACGTGCTGGCCACGCGGTTCCAGACCCCGCCCACCGCCTGGGAGACCCTCGGCTTCTGCGACCGGCCGGAACTGGCCGTCACCCGCCTGACCCGCCCCCTCAGCCGGTATCTTTCCGGCCGCGCCATCGGCGACGAGTACCGCTACATCCTGGAGCGCAAGTATTCCCGCATCTTCCCGGGCAACATGCTCCAGCGCCCCAGCCTCCTGCTCAACCCGTGGAGTCTGCGCAAGACCGAGACGGGCACGCAGGACGCCAAGACCGGCGACCGGTGGGACCGGGTGGCCGAGCCCTGCCCTGAGCCCAGCGAGGAGATGCGCGGCGGGGAGGGCCCCGGGCAGGGAGGCGCCGGCGAGGAGGACTTTTCCCAGTTCGATTTCCTGCCCGAGCCTTCGTTACTGCTGGCCAACCTGCGCCCCGACGCCGACGGGTTCGTCGAGATCCCCGGCGACAAGCTGGGCGCCAGACAGCAGATCCAGGTGGTGGCCGTCGACCTGCGCGGGGCCGTCTTCCGCGAGATCTCTCTGCCCCTGGCCACCGACTCCAGCAAGGACCTGCGCATGGCCGGTTCGCTCGACCCGGCCCAGCACTTCTCAGAACAGCGCAACATCTCGCTGGTGACCAAGGGACAGGCCTTCACCATCGAGGACATCCGCACCACCAAACTCGAGGTCTACGACTCCCTCGCCGCCGTCTACCGGCTGTTGTCCACGCTGAACCCCGACCCGGCCCTCGTCGAGTTCGGGTTCATCCTGAACTGGCCCAAGCTCTCCACGGCCGAGAAGCGGACCCTCTACTCGAAGTACGCCTGCCATGAGCTGAGCTTCTTCCTGTTCCGCAAGGATCCCGAGTTCTTCACCGCGGTCATCAAGCCCTACCTGAAAAACAAGAAGGACAAGACCTTCCTCGACCACTGGCTCCTCGAGGACGACCTGCAGGAGTATCTGCATCCCTGGGCCTACGGCCGTCTCAACACCGTCGAACGCATCCTGCTGGCCCGCCGCCTCCAGAGCGAGGGGCCTGTCACCACGCGTGCCATCAAAGACCTGTATGACCTGATCCCGCCCGACCCCGAGCGGTTCAACCGGCTGTTCGACACGGCGGTCAAGGGCAGTGCCCTCGAGACCGATGACCGCCTCGGCTTCGACAAGGCCCAGCAGGCCGCCAAGCCGACGATGCCGCCGCGGCCCAAGCTGGCGATGGCCCCGCCGCCGCCGCCCGCGCCGCCCGCCATGCCGATGGGAATGGGGGCCGCCCTGGGGGCGGCTCCTGGAACCCGGTCCCGCGTGATGCTTGAGAAGAAGAAGGCCCGCCGGCCGATGATGACGGCCAAGAACGAGGTCGCCAAGGACAAGGATGCCCTCATGGAGGCCGATGAGTCCTTCGAGGACATCGGCGGCGATTTCGAGATGGACGCCCTGGACGCCGACAGCGCCCGCCGCGAAACCACCCGCCAGCTGTTCCGGCAGGTCGAGAAGACCGAGGAGTGGGTGGAGAACAATTACTGGCACCTGCCGATCGAGCGCCAGGTCGCCTCCCTGATCACCGTCAACGGCTTCTGGAACGACTACGCGGCCGCCCCGGCCGGACAGCCGTTCCTGTCGACCCGGGTGGCTGAAGCGGCCGGCTCCTTCCCCGAGATGATGTTCGCCCTGGCCGTCCTTGACCTGCCGTTCACGGCCGCCGACCACACCATCGTCTTCGAGAAGAATTCCATGCGCCTGACGCCCTCGACCGACGTGATCGTCTTCCACAAGGAGATCGAACCGGTCACCGAGATCGAGAAGACCCAGACCATCCTGACCGGCCAGAACTTCTTCGCCTACAACGACCGCTACCGCTACGAAAACAATGAGCGGTTCGACAAGTTCGTGACCGAGGAGTTCCAGACGCACCGCGTCTACGGCTGTCAGGTGGTGCTGACCAATCCGACCTCGACCCGCCGCAAGGTCGATGTCCTGCTCCAGATCCCGGCCGGCGCCCTGCCGGTGCTGAACGGCTTCTACACCAAGAGCACCCACGTCGCCATCGAGCCGTTCTCGACCCAGACCGTTGAGTACCACTTCTATTTCCCCGAGGCCGGCTCCTTCCCGCACTACCCCGTGCACGTGGCCGAGAACGGGAAGCTGATCGCCGCCAATGCCCCGTTCACCTTCACCGTGGTTGATGAGCCCACCCGGTTCGACACCACCTCCTGGGACTACGTCTCGCAGAACGGCACCGACGAGGACGTGCTGAAGTTCCTGGCCGACCACAACATCGGCCGCCTCGACCTCGACCTGCTGGCCTTCCGCCTGCGCGACCCCGGGATGTTCCGGAAGGTGACCGACCTTCTGCGGGCGCGGCACATCTACCACGACACGGTCTGGTCCTACAGCGTTCTGCACGGCGACCTGGCCACCCTGCGCGAATACCTGCCCCACACCGGGTTTGCGGACCACTGCGGCACCACCCTGGTCAGCCCGCCGCTCACCCTCGATCCGGTGGCCCGGCACCAGTACCAGCACCGCGAGTACTGGCCCCTGGTCAACGCCCGCGTCTACCAGCTCGGCCAGAAGCGGAAGATCCTCAACGAGCAGTTCTCGGCCCAATACCACGCCCTGCTGGCCGACCTGCGCTACCGCGCCGCCCTGACCGACGCCGACCGGATGGCGGTCGTCTACTACCTTCTCCTGCAGGACCGGGTCGAGGAGGCGCTGGGCTTCTTCACCCAGGTGAAGGATCCCGCCGTGATGCAGACTCTGCAGTATGACTACTTCAAGGCCTACCTGGCCTTTTCGCAGGAAAAGGTGGAGGAGGCCGTGGCCATCGCCAAGGCCCACGCCGAGGAACCCGTCGACCGGTGGCGGAACCTGTTCCGCGACATCCTGGCCCAGGCCGAGGAACTGGCCGGCAAGGGCCCGGCGGTCACCGACGAGGAGAGCCGCGACCAGAAGCAGAACCAGCTGGCGGCGACCGAGCCGGCCCTCGAACTGGCCGTCGAGAACCGGAAGATCCGCCTGCACTACCAGAATATCGCGACCTGTACCATCCGCTTCTACCAGATGGACCTCGAACTGCTGTTCTCGCGCAACCCCTTCGTCAAGGAGGTGGGCAGTCAGTTCGCGGTCATCCATCCCAACGCCACGATGGCGGTGCCTCTGCCGGCCGGCAGTACCACGGCGGTCATCGACCTGCCCGAGGCACTGCGCGACAGCAACATGATGATCGAGGTCTCGGCGGGGCCGCTGGTGCGGTCGCAGGCCTATTACCCGCACTCGCTGTCCGTGCAGATGATCGAGAACTACGGCCAGGTGCGGGTTGCCCACGCCGAGACCGGGGCGCCCCTGCCCAAGGTCTACGTCAAGGTCTATGCCAAGCAGAAGGACGGGCAGGTCGTCTTCTACAAGGACGGCTACACCGACCTGCGGGGCAAGTTCGACTACGCCTCGCTCAGCACCAACCAGCTCGACCAGACTGAGCGGTTCGCCATCCTGGTGATGAGCGAAAAGAACGGGTCGCTGGTGCGGGAGGCCGCCCCGCCTCAGCGCTGATCACGCCCGGCCCTCCCGTCCCCGGTCCTTCCCGGTCCCCCGCCCCCCGGGCGGGGGACCGTTTTTGGGCCGCCGCTGACCCGGACCTGGCGGAGGCGCATTCTTTCTGTTCGGTCGGCGCCGGGCTCAGCGCCGCCAGGAAATGCCCCGGGTTCTCCCGCTGAACCCGTGATCCCCCTTGCCGCTTTCGGTTTCATCGAAGGAACGGTCGGGGGTCAAGGGAGGGGGCGGCGGAAGGGGCGGAAGTGGGGCTCGGCGGCCAGGGCGAGCATCTCGCGGTCGCCGCGGCTGTCGCCGTAGGCGAAGATATGATCGCCGGGCCCGAGGGGAAACCGCTCGCGGATGCGGCGCACCTTCTCGCGGCCGATGCAGTTGGCGCCGGCGAACCGGCCGGTGACCACCCCGTCCCGTATCTCGACGGCGGTGCCGAGCAGGTGGATGCCCTGCTCCCGGCACCAGGGCTCAAGGTAGAACTCGAAGGAGGCCGACACCACCGCGACGACGTGCCCCTGGTCGCAATGCCAGGCCAGGCGGCGGCGCCCCGCCGGCCGCACCATGCCGGGCAGGACCTCGCGGGCAAACGTGCGCCCCTGGTTGAACAGCCGCCCGGCGGGCCATCCCTGGAAGAATTCCGTGAAGATGGCTTCTTTGGCCGCGTGGGGCGAGACCAGCCCAGCCCCGTAGCCGAGCACCCAGGGGAACTGCCGCAGACCACCCAGGGCCAGGCGGGGCCAGCCAACCGTCTCGACCAGGAACCGGAAGAAACTGTCCTTCCAGGTCAAGGTGCCATCGAAATCGAAAAACGCGTATGTGGTCATGGCCAGGCCGGGAACAATGTAACGGATCGGACCGGTCGGGGCAATCGGAATCGGCCCGATCTGGTAGAATGGCCGCATGGGGAACGAGCGAGCCCGACTGGTCTACACCACCGACGACGGCCGGATCTGCCCCGACTGCGGAAAACCTGCCGCGGCCTGCGTCTGCCGGCGGCAGGGGCGCGCCGCCCCCACCCCCGGCGACGGCACGGCGCGGGTCCGGCGGGAGACGAAGGGACGGGGCGGCAAGACGGTCACCACCGTTGCCGGCCTCGCGCTCGATGAAGCCCGCGCTGGCCGCCGCCCTGAAGAAGCGGTGCGGGTGCGGCGGTTCGGTCAAGGACGGGGTCATCGTCATCCAAGGCGACCACGCCGACGTCGTCGTCCAGGAACTGCAGAAGCAGGGCTTCCCCGCCAAGCGCGCCGGCGGCTGACGGCCCGGGGAAGCCGGACCCGGCCCCCGCCCCGCGAGGCCGGCGGCGGCAGGCCAGGGGCACCAGTCCGGGCGGATCGGGCCCGGGCGGCAGGGAAAGCCCCGGCCGGCTCCCGCCCGGCGTGCCGGCGGCCCCGACAGCCGTCTGGGGGGAATGCCAGGCCGGGCTTCACCCGGGAGCGGTCTCCCGCGGAGCCGGCGGATCGTGGTAGCATCCGGGAGGGGAGACGGAAAGCACCAATCGCGTCCGGGGCCATCCCGGCCACGTCAACAGGAGGAAGCAGATGCCCGAAACTCGATCCGGCCGGTTGCCGCTCCTGGCGGCCCTGGTCGTGAACTGCCTGCTGGGCGCCCTTCCCGCGCTGGCGGGCGGGTCGTGCTGGCAGGTGATCAACCAGGGAAACGGTTTGCCCAGCAACAAAACCACCGCGTTCGCGACGTCCGAAAAGCAGATGGCCGTGGGCACCGACGTCGGAATCGGGGTCTACGACCCCCTGACCGCCCTGTGGGCCCCCCTGCCCCTTCCCGACCAGGTCGCTTCCTGCGAGATCCGCGACCTCGCCTACGACGGCAACCACCAGCTCTGGGTGGCCACCCCGCACGGCATCGCCCACGTGCAGGACGGTGCCGTCGAGGTGTTCGGCGTGGCCGACGGCCTTCCCAACATCGACGTGGAGCGGATCCAGGTGGCCGGCCCCGACCTCTACGCGGGCTGTTTCGGCGGGTTCATCTGCAAGGCGGTGATTCCCCGGAACGGGCGCACCACCTTCACGGCCGTCAACTACGATCCCAACGACCGCGAGGATTCCCTGCGCCTCCGCTCGGTCGGGGTCACCGGCCTGGCCATGAAAGACGCGTCCCACGGCTACTTCTCGACCAAGGGGGCCGGCCTCTTCGAGATCCAGGGAAAAGCCTGCCAGCCCGCCGAGCGGGCCGGCGACCTGCCGTCGGAATGGGTCGAGACCTTCACCGTCTTCGAGGGAAAGTCGCGCCAGGAATACCTGATGATCGGCACCTCCAGCGGGTTGTCGCTGATGGTCGACGGCCACGTCCGGGAAGCCGACGTCCTGCCCCAGCCCGGCCTGTGGATGACCGGCCTGATCACCGGCACCGCCGAGCCGGTCCTGCCCGTCCCCCGCAACCTGTCCGAGAACGACCGCAAACTGCGCGAGTTCCTGGGCAAACGCTACCTGTGGATCGCCACCAGGGAGCACGGCCTGTGGCGGTTCCAGGACGGTCGCTGGACGCAGTTCCTCCCCGAGAACAGCCAGCTCCCGTCGGCCACCGTGCACCGTCTCTTCAAGGTGGGCCGCCGGATCGTGGCCTGCACCGACGCCGGCCTGGTCATCATCCCGCTGCTGCCCTTCGAGTATGACGAGTTCAAGGGGCGGGGCCTGGGCAGTCGGTACATGCTGACCCTCTACCCGGGTCCCGACCTGCATAAGTACATGTGCCCGGTGAACCACATCGTGCGCGGCACCGACTTGTGGGTCGCCACCGAAAAGGGTCTCTGCCGGTTCGTCGGCGTGTCGGGGGTCACCGAGGCCCTGATGCGGTTCAGCCCCGAGATGACCTCGGCCCGCGAAGACCCCGACAAGCCGGCCGACGAGGACGAGGAGGCCGGGGCCCGCCCCGTCGCCAAGGGCGGGGAACGCCAGTGGCAGATCTTCAAGAAGGACCCCACCCTGCTGTTCTACACCGACGGCGTGACCTGGCCCATCTACTCGAATGACGTCACCTCGATCGTCGTCGACCGTTCCAACCATCCCTGGATGGTCTTCGAGCGGAAACTGCTGGCGCGACTGCGCATGGTGCCGCGCCCGAAGAAGTCCGACGAGACCGACGAGCGCCTCGAGGACCCCGCCTGGGACTTCATCAAAAAGAGCCAGCCCTGGCCCGGCGACACCAAACTGAATGCCCTCTGGATGGACGAGGGCAAGCTGTTCGTGGGAACCAAGGGATGGGGATTCTACGTTCTCAGCAACCCCGAGTATGTGGGGCCCGACGAGGCAAAGTTCGACTGGAAGAACTACGGCGACCTGGAAGGCCTGCACAGCCTGAACGTCATCGGGTTCGCCCGGCGGCGGACGAAGGAGGGCAGTGAAATCGCCCTCCTGCACCCCGACGGGCTGACACTCTGGAACGGCAAGGATTTCGTGCCCATCAACCTGGGGGGCCGGCGCACCTATTCCTGCATCTCGGGCGACGCGCTGGGGAACCTGTGGCTGGGTTCGGACGGCGGGCTGCTGCGGGTCACGCCTGACCTGCGGGTGGTCTCGTTCACCACCGGCAACGCCTTCTTCGAATCCGACCGCATCACCGCCGTCGCCGCCAGCAACGACACCGCCGAGGGCGGCGGCTATGCCGTCTGGGTGGCCTGCGACCAGTCGCCGGCCGGATCGGATCAGCCTCCCAACGTGGTCCGGCGGGAAGACAAGAAGGTCGTCCTCGAGATGGACATCGCCGGATCCTCGCTCCATTTTTTCGACGGCCACGACTGGGACAAATGGAAGATCGCCGGCGTGCGCTGTATGCTGCTCGAGGGTGACTATCTCTTCATGGGCACGAACATCCGCATGCGGCGGCTGAACGTCCCGATGAACAAGATGAAGACCGAGGACTGGCGAAACGTCACCTCGGACAAGGTCTTCGGCCAGGAGTCCAAGGGCGCCGCCGACGACCTTCCCGACCGCCAGGCGGGCGGCCCCGACGGCGGGGAAGGCGGCGGGGGGCCGGCCGGAGCGGCCGACGACGGGCCGGTCGGCCAGGACGAGGGGTCGGAAAACCGTGAACTGGTGCCCGTCCCGGGCGAGTGACGGGAAGGAGCAGACGATGGAGATGCAGGTCATTCCCCTCGATCTCGGCATGGTGAAGGCGTTCGCGGTCACCGCCCCGGGCACCGTCGTCCTGGTGGACGCCGGGCTTCCCGGCCAGGAGGAGCTGATCGGCGAACGGCTTCGCCAGGCGGGCATCCGGCCCGCGGACCTGCGGCTCGTCGTCATCACGCACGCCCACTTCGATCATTTCGGCAGTGCGCGCGCGCTCCGGGAAAGGACTGGCGCGAAGATCCTGGTCCACCGCCTCGATGCCGGGGCCCTGCGCGAGGGCAGTCAGGCCTTCCCCGCCTCGTTCAACCTGGTCGGGGAGGTCTTCGGCGCGGTGATCCGCTTCGGCAACCGGTTGGGGGCCCTGGGACGCCGGCCGGCCGCGGCAAGCGTCGGGGTGGAGCCGGACATCGTCGTCGAGGGTGAGTATGACCTGCGCCCCTTCGGCCTCGCCGGCCGCCTCCTGCCCACGCCCGGACACACCCCCGGCGGGGTCTCGGTATTGCTCGACAGCGGTGAAGCGATCGTGGGCGATCTGATCGGCACGTTTCTGAAGCCGCACACGCCGGCCCTGCCCCTGTGGGGCAACGACCGCCGCGAGCTGTGCCGGAGCATCCGGCGGGTCATGGCCGCCCGGCCGGCCTGGGTCCATGCGGCGCACGCGGCGCGCTTTTCCCTCGCCGACCTGGAGGCCGCCTTTCCCCGCGCCATCCTCTGAAGGGTTCGGAGACACCTGACCAAAGGCCGGATTTCCGTCCATTCGGTCAGGTGTCCCCGAAATTCGCGGCCATTCGGGGGGGAATCCGGCATTTGTGCGAGGGGGGGACGGTACGCTAGACTGGCGGGGAGACCGGGAGCATCCACGGGAGCATTTCCAGCCCGGCCGGGA
>CAZKPI010000028.1:14765-17884 GCA_964554555.1 uncultured bacterium | reverse complement strand
GGCCTCTCCGGCCTGACCGACGGGCAGGCGTCGGCCGCGGCCGACACGTTCTTCCTCCACCCGACCACCTGCCTCGATGAGGCGGTGCGCAACGCCGCCATCGACGAACCGCTGGTCAACGCCATCACCGACCGGGGAGCCCTGCGCTTCCAGGCCAGCGCCTTCAACGGAACGACCCGGGTTTTCGCCCCGCGCTACCGCCAGGCCTCCCTCGGCTCCTTCCTGGACCGGTCGGGAGCCGGCCGCCGGGCCCTTGACCTGGCCTACGCGGACGTGCGGGAGGCTTTCCGCCGATACCTGCAGGAATTCCGGCAGGGTCGGCCGTTCGTCATCGCCGGCCACAGCCAGGGGTCCGCCCTGGCCATCCGGCTCCTGAACGAGTTCGTGGCCGGACAGCCCCTCGCCCGCGACCTGGTGGCCGCCTATCTGCCTGGTTTGTATGTCGGTCGCGACAGTTTCGACGGCCTGCCCTTCCTGGCCCGGCCGCAGGAGACCGGCGGTTTCGTGGCCTGGGCCACGGTGGCGCCGGGGGCCGCCCCCCACCTGGTCTTCGGCTGGACGGCCGACGAGAGGTTCCCCCCCTTCACGGTGAACACGGCGTTTCCGCAGGTGATCAACCCCCTGACCTGGGACGCGGAACGCCCGGCGGTGGCCTCGTTCGTGAACCCGGGTGCCCTCCCCGACACCGCCGCCCGCCTGCCCGAACCAGGCCCCCTGGTGGCCGAGCCGGTCACCGTGCGGGTCATCGACGGCCTGGTCGAGTTCGCCGCCCCCCGTCAGGCCTGGTACGAAGAGCAGTTCAACGCCGAGGAGGGCGATTTCCACCTGGGTGACATCCCGCTGTTCTGGATGAGCCTGCGCCAGAACGTCGCGACCCGGGTGGAGGCCTTCCTGGCGGGGCGCGCGGCCGCGTCCCCGAACGCCAGGGGGCCCGACGCGACCGCCGGTCCCTCGCGACAACCATAGACCACCGCCCGACCTGGGCAGGGGCCAGGGGAACCGGCGGCGCGGCCTGCCTCCCTGCCCTTCGCCTGGAGAAGGCGCCCGGCCTCCGCCAGGGTGGCCCGGCCGGCGGTCACTCCTTCTTGAAAGCGGGCTTGGGGCGCTCCATGCCGATCAGGAGGTTTTCGCAGGCGGCCAGCTGGGCGCGGCAGAGGTCCTCCAGGGAGGGCCGGCCGAAGCGGGCGGGGTCGAGATCGGGAGCGCGTTCCCGCAACAGCTCGGCGAAGCTGACCCCTTCCTTGGCCAGCCAGAGCGTCTGCTCCCAATAATCCCAGACGTCTTCGGTGTATTCGGGAAGCCAGAACGCCCGCGAGCCCGCATCGTAGATGGCACAACGCTCGAGCGGATACGTGGGCTTCGCGTATTGGGATTCGAGAAACTCGGGGGCATACAGCCCGCCCTTCCGCAGAAGATCGGTGCCGGGGACCTTGATGCGGAGGTCGGTGTCGGGGAAGGCGATGCCGAACCGCCCCTCAAAGTAGACGGCGGCGGCCCCCTGATAGCCCGGGAAGCGTTCCCGGCAGACGCGGTCGACCTCCAGCAGGATCTGCTCGGCGCGGATGCCGCCGATGGTGAAGAACAGCACCGACCGGATGGTAACCCCCTCGCGCTGGACGAGGGCCAGCAACTCGTGGAGGGCATACTCCAGACTGGTGCCGGTGGCCACCACATCGCCGAAGATGATGTCGGCCTCGGGCGAGAGGTAGACCTTCTGGTAGGACCCCTCGGTGATATGCCAATCCTCCATGTTGCCCGTGGTGCGGGCCCGTTGGGCGCTGATGAAGGCCGATCCGTGCCGGTTCCAGCCGAACGCCTCGTTCAGGGCCTCCCGGAGGCCGAAATTGAGGCCGCCGCGCAGGATGTGCAGAACGGTGGTTTTGGGCTCGTTGAAGGGGAATGGGCTCCGCCGGGCGAGGGCCCGCAGGGTCTTTTTGCCGGCTTTGCGCAAGGCATTGGTGTAGGCCAGCCCCACGAACGTGGGGTCGTTGCAGATGGTTCTCGTCTCGGGGGTCGACACGAGATACCGGCGGATAGCCAGCGGATGATCGGCCCGGATTTCATACAGCGAACACCCGGCCGAACGGCACAGGGAATCCAGACGATCCATGGGACAACCTCCCATTTCAGCCTCGAGGATCGGGCGGCACAACCCTACCACAGTTTCGGCCGTTTGCGAAGAGCCCGGGAATCGGCATCCTGAGCGGGCCTTGCGGGGTACCCTTCACGTTTGTTAAAATTAGGGAAATTCGCATCGAAAAGCGTTGCCAGAGGAGGTTCCCATGAAGACCGCCAAGAAACCCGTCAGCTGCCTGCTCATCCTGTCGATCGTCACTTCGTTCTTCATCCTGCCAGCCGCTCCGGCGCAGGCAGGGGTTCTCGGCAGTTTCCTGCAGGCCATCCGGCCCCTGGCCGGCATCGCCGGCAAGGTGGGCGGGGCCATTCTCGGCGCCTCCCTGTGCGGTGCCTTCTGCCCGCCCCTCGGAATGATCGCCGGTGCCGTCGTGGGCTGGATCGCCGGCGGCATCATCACCGGCACCGCGACCGCCAGCCTGTGCAACCTGGCGATGGTCGGCGGCGGCATCGCCGGCGCCATGGCGCTCGGCCCCGGCGCGGTCGGCATGGTCGGCGGCTTCCTGCTCGGCGCCTTCGTCGGGCGCATGGCCATGAAGCTCCTCGACAAGGCCGACCACACCATCACCGGCGGGCTCATCTTCAAGAAGGCCAGCACCGCTGTGGGCAAGGTGTCCAACGCCCTGGGCATCAATTCCACCAGTTCCACCTCTTCCGCCTTCACCCCCTCCGTCCCGCCCACCTCCTCGATCGGCGTGACCGTCTCCGGCGACCAGAAAGCCCAGATCCAGGCCGCCGAATCGAAGTACAAGGCCGCCTACGAGAATTACATCAACGCCACCAACAAGGGCGATTCCGCCGCGGCCGCCAGCGCCCACAAGATCTACCTCGACGCCTTCCAGCAGTATCAGAACCTGTCCACCGGCCAGAAGTAAGCCCCCTTCCGCCTCTTTCGACTGCCCAAACCCCCGCTTCGGCGGGGGTTTTCGTTTGGCCGGCCGCCCGCGGGGTCTTCCCCCCCCCGGCGGGGGGGAGCGGACCCATTC
>CAZKPI010000028.1:5623-14719 GCA_964554555.1 uncultured bacterium | reverse complement strand
CAACGACAAGGCGAGGAATCTGGTAGAATGGGGTCGATTTCAGCCGCAGGAGGTTATCCATGATGCGCCGTCTGGTCCTGGTCCTTCCCCTGATGGTCCTGGCCCTGAGCCTTGCCGCCGCCGGGGCGGCCCCCGCTCCCGCCGCGCCCCCCGAGGTCGGGGCCAACGTCGGGGTCGAGCAGTTCTTCGACCGGATCCCGGGCATCGTCTACGATCCCCAGGCGATGGTGCGGTTTCTGCCCGAAAACGTGCCGTCCTGGTATGCCCGCTGGTACATCATGGACAACGCCAAGACGTCGATCGACACGACGTATTTCATCGTCGAGCAGGACATCTTCGGCCACAGCATGCTGGGCATGCTATTGAAGAAGGCCCGCGAAGGCCTGAAGATCCGCATCATGCTCGACGCCCGCGGCACCAAGACCCTGACCCGCACCTTCTTCGGGCAGGACGTGATGCAGGAACTGGGCAAGTTTCCCAACGTGGTGATCAAGACCTTCAACCCGGTCAGCAAGAACCTGCTGTCCGCTTTCGCCGACATCCGCAACATCACGGCCAGCAACCATGACAAGATCCTGTTGGTCGATGACGAGTGGGTCATCACCGGCGGCCGGAACATCTCGATGAACTACTTCGTCGACCCGCAGGACGTGGCGACCGTCTATCGCGACACCGACGTGCTGATCCGGAGCAGGATCGTGGCGAAGCAGACGAAGCAGGCGTTCGACGAGGAGTTCGGCCAGCACAGCAATTTCCGGTTCAGCGGCGACCTGCTCGGCAACTGGAAGGACATGCACCGCGAACTCGACCTGGCCTGCCAGTGCCTGCGCCGCTACCTGCTCGGCAGCGGCTTGTTCAAGATCGACCCGGCGAAGTTCTCCAAGGACATGGTCGCCATCGTCGACAAGTACAACAAGGAACTGTCGCAGTACAAGAGACTTCCCGGCTACGCCAGTTTCCGGCCTTTTGAGGGACAGCGGCCGGTGGCCGCCCGCATCCTCGACAAAAACTCGAAGAAGGGCTTCCGCAACGACATCACCTGGAACCTCATCTCCTTCATGAACTGCGCGAAGGAGGAAATCATCATCCAGAACCCCTATGTCGTGCTGACCCCCGAGATGGAGGCGGCCATCAAGCGTGCCAGCAAGCGCGGCGTCAGGATCATCATCCAGACCAACAGCCCGATGAGCAGTGACAGCCTGCTGACCCAGGCGATGTTCATCGGCGACTGGCAGAAGATCCTGGCCGAGAACCCCACCGTCCGCATCTTCGCCTACAAGCTCACCAACAAACTGCATTCCAAGGTCTTCGTCTTCGACCGCAAGGTGGCGGCGATCGGCACCTACAACATGGATTTCGTCAGCGAGCAGATCAACTCCGAGCAGATCGCCGTCATCAAGTCCCCCGCCTTCGCCACGCAGGTGGCCAAACGCATCGAGCAGGACATGGCCAACTCGTTCGAGTACAAGATCAAGGTCGAGGCCGACGGCAAGATCAAGACCGTCTTCGGGCCCGAGACCCATTCGGACCCCAAGGTGCTCGGCCGCCTCAAGCTTCTGCTGAAGCTGAACTGGCTCCGCCCCCTGATCTGACCGGGGTCTCCCGGCTCCCTGCCGACGCCCCCTCCCGCCCCGGGAAGGGGCGTCGGCCGTTCCGGCCATTCTTCCCCGGCAAGCCGAACCTGTTCTGCTGACCGAAAATGGCCCCCGGCATCGGCCCCCTCGACACGTCGGACCGAAGGGGCCCGGCCACCGGTTCGGAGCCCATGGCGAGAGATGGCGGCATCCGCTTCCGGCCGGATGCCTGGATGGCGGCGATTGCGCTAGAATGGCCTGATCATGGAACCTTCCCCGCCCGCTCCCGGAACCCCGCCCGCCACCCCCATGGACAGGGTGGGTGCGGTCGTTTCCCGCCTGTTCGTCGGCTGGCTCGCCGTCTTTCTCGCCGTCCAGGCGTGGTATTCCCTGGACTGGCGGTTCCAGCACGACTTCCCTCTGCTCCAGTATGCCGCCTGGCTCATGGTCGAACACGGGAAGGTCCCCTACCGGGACTTCTTCGAGACCAGCATGCCAGGCACCTTCTGCTACCAGGCGCTGATCGTCCGGTGGATCGGCAACGGCGAGGTTCCCCTCCGCCTGCTCGACCTCGGTCTGTTGGCGGCCGCCTCCGGGCTCCTGGCATTCATCCTGCGCGCCTTCCCGGGGGTGGTCCGGGCCGGGGCGGCGGCGCTGTTCGGGCTCTGCTACCTCGAACTCGGCCCGGAAATGAGCCTTCAGCGCGACTTCATCGGATTCCTGCCGGCGGCCGGGGCGGTCGCCCTCGCCCTGTCCCCGGAACGGCCGGTGAGTCTGGGCCGCTGGTTCGCCAGCGGTCTGCTGTTCGGACTGGCCGCCACCGTCAAGCCGCACCTGGCTCTCGGCATCGTCGTCGTTCTGCCCATCCTCTGGTTCCAGGAAAAGGAATGGGGGGGACACATGACCAAATGCTCCGAAGGTGGTCATGGGTCCCCGAAATTCCTGATCGCCGCGGCGGCCGGTTTGCTCCTGCCCTGGGCCCTGGCCCTGGTCTGGCTCTCGCGGCAGAATGCCCTCGCCCCGTTTCTGGAGATGGCCCGGCGGTATCTGCCTCTGCACATCGACCTGTCGGGCGATTACCGGATGCTGACCGGCGACGAGCGGCTCAGCTACCTGGTCTGGTCCTACCTCGATCTGGGGACCCGGCCCGTCTGGCTGATTCCCATTTTCTCAGGGCTCTGGCTTTCCCTGGCCGCCCCGGATGCCCCGCCGGAGCGGCGGCGCACCGCCGCCCTGCTGGGCCTGCTCGCCCTCGTCTACAGCTTCTACCCGGTGCTGGGAGGGAAATTCTGGTCGTATCACTGGCTCCCCTTCCAGTTTTTCGCCGTTGCCCTGGCCTGCGCCAACCTGGCGCCCGGCCGGGTCACCCCGGGCCGGGCTGTCCTCCTTGGGGTGTTCGTTCTCGTCATGCTCTGGGATGTGGGCCCTTCGGCGGCGTTCCGGGAACAACTCGCCGGGCATCCGCCCTCTCCCCCGAAACAGGGCCGGGTCGATGCGATGGCGGCCTTCCTGCGCGACCGGCTTCGTCCCGGCGATCTCGTCCAGCCGTTGGACTGGACCGGCGGGGCCCTCCACGCCATGCTGTTGGCCCGGGCCCCGATCGCCACCCCTTTCCTGTATGACTACCACTTCTACCACCACCTCGGGAATCCGTTCGTGGAAGAGCTTCGCGCCCGGTTCCTCGCCCGCCTGCGCGAGGCACGCCCGGCCTACATTCTCGAGGTCTTTCTCGACAAGCCCTGGATCACCGGGCCAGGATCGACCCTCGACTTTCCGGCGCTCCGGGCCTGCCTGCGCGAGCAATACCGCCTCGCCCAGCGGGGCGATGGCTACCTGATCTACCAGCGCCGGGTTCCCTGATCCCGAGGGGCCGGGAGTCCAGGACTCCCGCCCATCGGCAGACACCTCCGGCCGGGAGGCGTGTCAAGGGGACCGCCCTCCCGGCTCGGAAGGGCGCTCCCGATCTTCACCGCAGGATGAATGAGCCCTCCAGGGTGTCGGCGGAACTGCCGCCGACGAAGACCCTGAACTCCCCCGGTTCGGCCCCCCAGGTGCCGTCCTCGCGCAGGAAAGCCAGGTCGCCCGGGCCCAGGAGGAAATCGACCATGCGGCTCTCGCCCGGTTCCAGCCGGATCTTGCGGAAGCCCTTCAGTTCCCTGACCGGGCGGGTGACCGAGGCGGCGACATCGCGCAGGTAGCACTGCACGACCTCCTCACCGGCCCGCTTCCCGGTGTTGCGCACGGTGACCGTGACGGTCACCGTTTTGCCGGCATCGACGGCAGGCGGATCGACCCGGAGGGCGTCATAGGCGAAGGTCGTGTAGGTCAGACCGTGGCCGAACGGATACAGCGGGGTGTTGGGGCAGTCGAGATAGCGGCTGGTGTATTTCTCCTCGCCCACGACCGGCCGGCCGGTGTTCTTCATGTTGTAGTAGAGCGGGATCTGGCCGACGGAACGGGGGAAGGTGACGGTGAGCTTGCCGGCCGGGGCGGCATCGCCAAAGACCAGGTCGACGATGGCGCGCCCCCCCAGGGAGCCGGGGAACCAGGCCTCGAGGATGGCAGGAACGGCGGCGTGCAGGCGGGTGAGGGTCAGCGGCCGGCCGTTCAGCAGGACGGCGGCGGTGGGCCGTCCCAGGCGGGCCACGGCCTCGGCCAGGTCGTTCTGGACCCCGGGCAGGTCGAGGTCGGTGCGGGAGGCGGCCTCGCCGCTCATGGTCTCGCGTTCCCCCAGCACCAGCAGCACGGCGTCGGCCCCGCGGGCCGCCTCGAGCGCGGCGCGAAAGCCGGAACGGCCCTTCCCGTCGACCTCACAGCCCTTGGCGAAGCGCACCTCACAGCCGGGGCCGACGCGCTCGCGCACGGCCTGCAGGATGGAGACGACCTTGCCGCCGTCGCCCGCCCCATGCCAATTGCCCAGCAGGTCGACCTGGGCCTCGGCCAGAGGCCCGATGACAGCCAGGGACCGCAGGCCGGGAGAGAAGGGAAGGGTCGCCCCGTCGTTTTTCAGCAATACCATCGATTGCCGGGCGATGGCCCGCGCCTCGGCCTGGTGGCGGGCGCAGAAGACCACGCGCTTTTCGCGCGTCTCGTCGCAGTAGCGGAAGGGGTCGTCAAACAGGCCGAGGTCGGCCTTCAACCGCAGAATGGCCCTGACCGCCTCGTCGATGCGGGCCAGCGGCACCTCGCCGCTCTCCACCTGGCGGCGCAGGTGGTCCAGGAAAACCCCGCCCTGCATGTCCATGTCGACCCCGGCCAGGACGGCCTTCCTGCCCGCCTCGGCGAGGTCGGCGGCGAACCCGTGCGGCACCAGTTCGTTGATCGAGGTGTAGTCGGTGACGACCAGACCGGTGAACCCCCAGCGCCCGCGCAGGAGATCGGTCAGCAGGCCCCGGTGGCCGGTGCAGGGGATGCCGGCGATCTCGTTGAAGGCGGTCATGAAGGTGCGGACGCCGGCCCGCACGCAAGCCTGGAAGGGAGGCAGGTAGACCTCCTCGAGGGTGCGGGTGGAGACATCGACGGTATGGTAGTCGCGGCCGGCCTGGGCCCCGCCGTAGGCGGCGAAATGCTTGGCGCAGGCGGCGATGGTGTCGGGCCGCGACAGGTCGTCGCCCTGGAAGCCCTTCACGCGGGCTTCGGCGATCCGGCACCCCAGCCAGGTGTCCTCGCCCGCTCCCTCGGAGATGCGTCCCCAACGGGGGTCACGCGCGATATCGACCATCGGCGCGAACGTCCAATGCAGGCCTTCGGCCGCCGCCTCGATGGCGGCGATGCGGGCGGCGCGTTCGATGGCGGCCAGGTCCCACGAGCAGGATTCGGCAAGCGGAATGGGGAAGATGGTGCGATGCCCGTGGATGACGTCGTAGCCGAAGAGCAGGGGGATGCCCAGGCGGGTTTCGCGCACAGCGATGGTCTGCAGATAACGGGTGTAGCTGGCGGTGAGGGCGTTGAACACCGCTCCGCATTTGCCGCTCCGGATGTGGTCCAGGTAGCCGGGGTCCATCCCCGGCCCGGTCTGGGCCCAGGTGCTGGTGAACAGCGTCATCTGGCCGATCTTCTCGTCGAGGGTCATCCGCCCGAGCAGGGCCTCGACGCGGTCCTCCGCCCCGGACCGGCCGGCCGGCAGACCGGCGGCGCCCAGGCAGGAGCCTGCCGCCAGAAGAACCAGACCGGCCACCACCATCATTCGCGTCGAGCACGCCATGAACCACCTCCGCCCACCGAAGAATTCGGGGGATGCCGGCGACGGACGCCGGCCCGCCCGCGGCTGGGGCCGGAGCCGATCATACCTTGCCGGCCGGGCGGTGACAACCCCGGCCGCCAGAGCCAACGCCAACCTTGGAACCGCGGTCAGAGCGGAAGGAGCTCCGCTCCTCCCGACCGCCTCGCCAGGGGCCGGCGGCCCGGGGACCCTGTGGTCTGCCTGCCGAACGCTCTGTGTTCGGCAGGGCGCCCGCCCGCGTCGCGGACCCTCCCGCCCGGGCGTCTCTTCGGCCAAGGCAGGCGTAAGGCTGGCGCCTGCCGTGCCCCGGCCATGCCCCTCGGCGATGCGGAGCGAAGGTACAGCCTGACGCCCGGAAGCCCAGGAAGGGTATAATGTCAGCAGGAAGTTCATGGAAAGCGGAATCGGAAGCAACGGCAGGAGTCCCGTCACCACCCCGCCGGCCACGTCCGGACCGGCAGGCCGGAACCCGGACGCGGCGGCCGGTGCCTGGGTCAAGCGGTTGGAGACGATGGTGGGCCGCCAGCGACTGCTGGGGTGGGCGGCCGCCCTCGTCGTCATCCTGCTGGCCGTCGTGCTCCTGCCCTCGCTGGGGGAGGGGCTCGACCGGGCCGCGCTCGATCTGGTCACCCGCCTGGCCACCCCCTGGCGGACCCCGCACCCCGACCTCGAGATCGTCGGTATCGACACCGCCACCCTGGCCGCGGTGCCTGACCGCTGGCCCTGGCCGCGCCACCGGTATGCCCGCCTGCTGGAGGCCATCGCCTCGGCCGGCCCCCGGCTGATCGTGCTCGACCTGCTCCTCCAGCACCCCGAAGAGAGCGACGGCGGCGCCGGCGATCGCGACCTGGCCGCCACCCTGCGCCGCCTCGGACGGGTCCATCTCATCTCGCTTCTCGAGCAGAAGGAGACAGCGGCCGATCTGCAGAAGCGGCACTTCCGCAGTGCCCAGATCTTTCGCGAGGCCGCGGCCGGGGAAGGGTTCGTCTGGTCCTGGGTGGATCCCGACGGCGTGGTGCGGTCGTTCGTCCTCCGGGACGACTGCCTGGGGAAGGAAAGCTGTGCCCTCAGCCTCGCCCGCCGACTGCAAGACAGGCCACTGACGGTCCCTCCCCCCGATGACCAGGGGCTGTCCCGCAGTCTGGTGACCTTCGCCGGCCGCGGGGGCGTGACCCCCACCCGTTCCGCCCTTGAGTTCCTTGAGGGAAAGGTTCCTTCAGGGTCCCTGGCCGGAAAGGTGATCCTCCTGGGGGCCACCGCCCCCATCCTGCACGATGTCCACCGCACCAGCCTTGGCCTCGTGCCGGGCACCTTCCTGCTGGCCGCCACCCTCGACACCCTCCTGCAGGGCCGCCTGACCACCCGCCCGACCGGGTTGGCCTGGCGCCTGGTGCTGGCTCTGCTGGGGGCCGCCCTGGGAGCCTGGATGGTCGGCCGCGCCCCGGCCCGGCCGTGGGCGGCCCTGCTCGCGGGCCTTCTGGTCTGCGGAACAGGCTGGACGGCGGTGCTCCTGGCCGGCACCTGCTGTCTGCCCTTGTTCCCTCTCCTCGCCGGCTTCCTGCTGGCGGGGCTGGCGGCCATCGCCCTGCTCCGGCTGGCGGAGCTTCTGGCCTGGCAGGCCCTCCAGGCGGAAGCCGCCGCCGCCGGCCTCGTCCAGCGCCAGCTGTTCCCCCCCCCGGCCTGGGAGGATGACGAGTTCGCCAGCTTCGGCTATTGCCAACCCTGCAGTGCGGCGGGTGGTGACTACTTCGACGCCGTCCAGCTGGGAGAGAAGGACCGGCTGTTTTTGGTCAACGACGTGGCCGGCCATGGTATCGGGGCCGCCATGGTCGCGGCCATGCTGAAGTCGGCCATCGCCTCCCTGCAAGGGCAGGAGGGCTTTTCCCTGGAACAGGCCGTCGAGCGGCTGAACGCCCTGCTCTACCGGCTGTTCCACGGTCGCAAGATGGTGACCGGGGTCTTCTGCCGTCTGGAGACGCGGACGCGGCGCCTGACCCTCGTCTCGGCCGGGCACGTCGTTTCCCTGATTGTCCGGTCGGACGGCAAGGTCGACGAGGTCGGCCTGCCCGGTCTTCCGCTGGGGGTCCGTCCCGCCACGCGCGTCCACATGGTTCCCCTGGTCCTGTCCCCGGGGGATACCTTGGTGATGTATACTGATGGTGTGGTGGAAACAGTGGATTGGGAGGACAAGACCCTCGGTTACCCTGCCTGGAAAACCCTGCTCGCCGCCCGGGCCCCGCTGGTGCCCGATGCCGCGACGGTCGATGGGTTGCTGGCCGAGGTGCGGGCCCACGCGCACGGCCGCGAGGCAACCGACGACGTGACCCTGCTGTTGCTCCACCGGCGGGCCGGCCCCTCTGGCCCGGCCATCACCTCGCCCACCGCACTGGGAGGAACGCCATGAACCGACCCCACCTGGTTACCCCGAACTCCGTGGCCGGCTGGCGCAGAGGCGCCCTGCTGGCCATCCTTGGCCTGGTCGCCCTGGCGTCTGCCGGGTGCGGCGGCGGCGGGGCCGGTTCGTCGGCCATCGCCACCCTCGGCCAGATCCAGGGGAAGGTGGAAGCCCGGCCCCGGGCCGCCGACCCCTTCGCCCCGGCCGCCGGCGAGGTTCCCCTGCAGGCCGGCGGAGCGGTCCGCACCGGCGAGGACGGGCAGGGAAAGGTGACCTACCTCGATGGCACCGAGGTTTCCCTGAGCCCGGAAACCTATTTCGAGGTGAAGGCCGCATCCGTCTTCGGCCGCCAGGAATCGGGGTCCGGCCGGTACCGCGTGTCGCCCCAGAAGACGACGGTGGAGGTCGAGACCCCGCACGGGGTGACCGCCGTCCTGGGCACCGCCTTCCGGCTCGACGTCACCGCCACCCAGACCGTGGTCAGCCTGCAGGAGGGAAAGGTCCGGTTCACCAATCCCTCCCGCGAAGCGGTCGAACTGACCCCGGGCCAGCAGTTGACGGTCACGGCGGGCCAGCCGTTGGGGCAACCCGAGGAACTCGACCCCATCACTCTCGAAACCCTGTTCAACCCGGGGGCCAGGCTCCCCGGCATCAACCAACGCTGATCTGAGCGGGGAGGCTGGGACATCCCCCCATTATGGTCCAGGCCCGATGGGAGCGACAGGCCGGCCCGATGCAGGTTCCGGCCCCCAGCAGGAGGAATGCCATGATGACCCGACGAAAACCCGACCGGGGGATTGCCCTGCCCATCACCCTGCTGGCCGTGATCCTGGTGATCGGGCTGGTGGTCTCGGTCTCGACGATGAACCAGGGCCTCAAGAGCCAGGTCTTCCATTCCAGCAATC
>CAZKPI010000028.1:0-5613 GCA_964554555.1 uncultured bacterium | reverse complement strand
ACCAGTGGTCGTTCCTGCTTGCCTATTCCGCGATGGCGAAAGTTTTGGCGAAGATCCACACGGTTTCCTGGGCCCAGCGCCCGTTTGCCGCCAAGCCCTACCGGGAGTTCCAGGTTCCCCTGCAGGGGGGCGTCTACGACCTGTTTGTCGAGAACACCCCCGGCCATGACTATCAGGCCGACATCTACGTCAAGACAACCCTGACCGGGGTCTCGCGGCTGTATTTCTGGCGCATCACGTTCAACGACGACCTGCTCGACATCTCCAACCGCATCATCGTCGAGTTCTTCAAATCGGGCGATCCCGCCGACTTTCCCACCGCCGCGGGCCCCTCGAAGTTCTCAAAGACCGTTGACGACATGCTGGCCGAGCGTGCCGCCAACCAGAAGAAGGCCGATGACATGGCCGCGGAGCTCGCCCCCCTGACCACGGCCGGCCAGGTCCTTGACAAGATCAAGGGCCGCCAACCCGTTCCCTTCACCAAATCCTACCCGGCCAGCCCCGGCGAAACGTCGATGGCCGGCCGGCCGACGGTCCCCTTCCCGGAGGTCGCCCCTCCTTCGGCCGGCGAACTCCCCACCGCCAACGGCCCCGGCCCGGCGGTTCCCATCGGCGGATCGTCCCCTGGCGGTTCCAACCCGGGCGGCAACGATTTTCCCTCCATTCCCTCCGACTCCGAAACCACCGACGCCACCCTGCACGACCTCAGCTCGACCGTCAGCGCCGTCGCCTCGGCCGCCAAGAGCGCCCTTGACCTCTTCAACACGGGCAAAGACCTGGCCGACCAGAACGGCGGCGGGCAATGGTCTGCCGCTGAACCCGCTTTCACCGAGGGGAACAAGCAGATGGAGGAAGCCATTGCCGGGATGGGCGACCTGATCCAGCAGGCCAACGACAACCTGCAGAACGCCCCCAGTGCCGAAGCCGCCAAGGCCACTGAGGAGCTCGTCTCCTCCACCGTCGTGACCGCCATCCAGGACATCGTCAAAGGCCTGACCCGCGCGGGCGAGGATTTCAAGAACGCCGCCTCGATCGTTGCCGACCAGCCCACCGCCGCCGCCGCCCAGGCCCTGCTCGACGGCTGGATCGCCATCGAGGCGGGGGCGAAGAACAACCAGGACCGTCTCAACGGCCTGCTGGACAAAATCTCAGATTACGCCAAGACGCCCGCGGTCGAAGCCGCCGAGGCCGCCGCCGTCCAGGCCATGCAGACGCAGGTGACCATGATCGAGCAGGCGGTGGCGATGGCCCGGGCCCGGGTCGCGGAACTGCAGGCCCAGGAGGCCGCGGCGGCCGCCGCCGCCAATTCCACCCCCGATCCCTCCCAGGGAACCACCGACGGGGGAGGCACCACCGGCGGCACCAGTCAGCCGCCCGTCAGCCCCGACACCGGCTCCGGCGACCAGGCGGCTCCGTAGGCATGGGCGTGCCGGCAACAGCAAGATCCACGACCCGAGGGCCGCGGCCATGCCCCACGGCCCGGGCCGCCACCTCTCACCCGCCAAGAGGCCGGGAGGGGTTCACGATGATCGAGATGCTGGTCGTGCTCGCCATCGTGCTGGTGGCCTCGGCTATCGGCCTGCGGATCATGCAGTCGGTGGGCCGGTCGCAGAAAACGATGTCCCAGCAGGCCCTCCTGCAGATGGAGGCCCGGCGCGCCTTCGACAGGGCCGTCGAACAGGTGCGCGAAGGAACCGACCTGGTGCGGCCCTTCCTGGGCGAGACCCTTCCCTTCCTGGTCTTCAAGGACATCGTCAACCGCACCACGATCCTGTATCTCGAGCCCAACAACCCCGTCTCCGAGAAATTGAACAAGCGGGTCTACAAGCTGGTGGCCTACCGTACCGACTATGCGGGGACCTACAATCCCGCCAACGAACGGGTCCTGCTGGAAACCGTCCGGGGGATGACCTTCACCAGCCTGTCCCCCAACGGCGTCCAGGTGAATGCCACCGTCCTGCACGACAAGGACGAGTTCCAGTTCCTCGCCCACATCGGCCTGATGAACCTCGGAGGCCTCGAATGAGCCGCTGGCCCTGCCGCCGCCGCGCCATGACCATGGTCGAGATCCTGGTCGGCCTGGGTATTCTCGCCGTGATCGGCACCATGCTGGTGACCTTCATCCGGTCCGGCCGCAAGGAGATTCAGTTCAGCTCCGACCACCTGAACGCCGTGATCCTGTCGCAGAAGGTGTCAGAGGACCTGATCGAGGAGATGGCGATGAACCCCTACGGGCTCGAGACGCTCGGGGTGAACACCACCACCCCGAATTACCAGGAGATCACCGACGGGCGCTCGATCTTCTTCTCCTTCATCGAAGACCGCGCCGCGCCCTGGGGCTTCATCGACCCCGCCACCGACGGCGCCGTCGGGCCGAACATGCAGCCCCTGTATGAGGATATCCGGAAGTTCAAATTCGCCCTGACCGGGGAACGGATGGCCGCGAGCGGCGGCAGTGCTGACCGCAACCTCGTCACCGCGCGGATCGACTTCGCCTGGGAGGCCAAGACCGGGCGCGGCGAGTTCAACTCGACCTGCCTGCTGTTCTCCCCGGCCACCGAGAAGAAGACCGACCTGGCTTTCGCCGTTGACGAAGCCGCCCTCGATGCCCGCATCCCCGCGGAGGTCTATCGCCGACCGGGCAAATCCATTCCCGAGCTGGCCGCCGCCATCGGGGAGAATGTCGAAACGGTGCGGGCGCTGGGCCGGATCGCCCTCCTGACCCGGGATTTCACCGACTCCGACTACTTCCGGCGGCAGAAGGCGAAGATCGCCGCGGCCAAGCAGAAACTGCTCCAGACACCCGCCGGCAACCTCGCCGGCCAGTTCGAGCACCGCCATGCCATCGCCCGGCACTGGTACGATCTGGCCAAGACCTGCTTCCAGGTGGTGGCCTACCTGATCCCGCAGTTCGCGGAACTGCGCCAGCAGGGCCGTTTCACGGCGGGCGGCGGCACCGGGTTCAACGCCGTGTCCCTGCAGGAGCACCTGCAGACCTACGGCATCATCTACGAGTATTTCGTCGGCAGTCTTGTCCAGGCTCGCTATTACTATTACGCCCTTCTGCAGGCTGACCTGAGCCGGTACAAGGGCGGCAAGTGCCAACTGCAGACCCTCCAGAAACTGATGGACATCTACCGGGTGGCGGCCATCCTGCCCACCCGTCCGCAGGGGGTCCAGGAATACCGGACCTTCCTGGGCCGCATGCGCAAGCTCGGCGAGGGCCGCAATCCCTTCCTGGTGCGCCTGGTCGACCAGGAGCTGGTGTTTCTGCAGGATCCGGCGCAATGGTTCGACCGTCTGCCCAACCTGAAGCGGATCGCCGCCATCGTCAAGGATCAGGTCCCCGGCATCCTCGCCTTCATCCGGGAAAAGAGCGACAACGCGGTCACCGGCAACGATCTGTCGGCGCCGCCCCCCCCCGGGAAGTAGCCTCATTGCCGGCGGTCGAACCGCCCGGGGCGGCGCTCTGGCGAGACGGCGTCTGTCCCACCCTCAGGAGGCGGGAACGCCCCTGGCGGGCCGGCTCTTCCGGGAGGCGGGGCCTCCCCCGGCTCAGGCCTCGGGAAGACCCGCCTCCTGCAGAAGTTTCCGGCAGAAGGCCGGCACCACCCTGGTGGCAGGGCCGTAGACGGCCTCAGCGAACAGGGAGGCCCCCTGCGAGGGCTCCAGGTTCAGTTCGACGGTGCGGGCCCCGGCCTTCCGGGCCAGGGCCACGAACCCGGCCGCGGGGTAGACGTTGCCCGAGGTGCCGATCGAGACGAACAGCGAGCACCCGGCCAGGGCCTGGCCGATCTCGTCGAGGTGCAGGGGCATCTCCTCGAACCAGACCACCCGCGGGCGCAGACGTCCGACCTGGGAGCATCCCGGACAGGCGGTGGTCAGTCCCAGGTCACCGGGCCAGGGAAACACCTTCTCGCAACTTGTACAAATAACCTTCAGCAGTTCCCCGTGCATGTGGAGGAGGCGGCGGCTGCCGGCCCGTTCGTGCAGGTCGTCGATGTTCTGCGTCACCACCAGCACCTCGCCCGGCCAGCGCCGTTCGAGATCGGCCAGGGCGAGATGGGCGGCGTTGGGGGCAACGCCGGGGTCGCGCAGTTCGCGGCGCCGGTGGTTGTAGAATTCGTGGACGAGGGCGGGGTCGCGGGCGAAGCCGCCGGGGGTGGCCACGTCCTCGAGGCGGACCCTGGCCCAGATGCCATCGGCATCGCGGAAGGTGGCCAGGCCCGACTCGCGGGAGATGCCGGCCCCGGTCAGGATGACGATCGATCCCGGGGCGGGGGTCATCGCTCCCGCTCCGCCCGGCTCAGCAGGTCAATGATCCGCCGGTTGGCCTCCTGCTCGCCGGGGTTGAGGGCGGGGCGGCCGAATTCCACGAGGTGGGCGGGGGTTTCGACGGCCACCTCGCGGGCGAGCTGGAGGGGGGTCTTCCCCAGGCGGTTGTTGCGCAGGGGATCGGCGCGCCCTTCCAGCAGGAGCTGAACCACTTCGGGATGCTGGCCACGGGCGGCGGTATGCAGAGGGGTGTCGCCCTGACCGTTCTCCAGGTTGGGGTCGGCCCCCGCCTGGAGCAGGAGGCGGACCGCCTCCACGGCCCCGTGGGCGGCGGCGGTATGCAGAGGGGTGCCGCCATTGCGGTCGCGGCAATGCAGGTTGGGCCCGGTGCCGAGCAGTCGGACCAGGATGTCGGGGTGGCGGCCCTGGGCGGCGTGATGCAGGAGGTAGCGGCCTTCCTTGTCGGGGCTGGCGAGGTCGGCGCCCTGCCGGATGAAATCGTCCAGCGAGGCGGGGAAACCTTCCAGCACGGCGCGGCGGACCAGGGCGGCGGCGTCGCGCCGCTGGGAGATGGGGCCTTTGGGATGATCCGGCATCCAGGCCAGGTGCGTCCGGGGGGTGAGGAACCGGACGAGGTCGGGGAAGTTGGCCTGGGCCGCGTAGGCCAGAGCGGTGCGACCGTGGAAATCAACCGCGCTGGGGTCGGCGCCCCGCGCCACCAGGAGTTCGACCAGTTCGTCGCTTCCCCAGCGGGCGGCGAGGTGGAGCAGGGTCTCGCCGTGGCGGGTGCGGGCGTGCAGGTTCGCACCCCGGTCGAGGAGCAGGATCAGGATGTCGCGGTGACCGGGCAGATAGGCGAAATGCAGAGGGGTGCGGCCGTCGTGGTCACGGGCCTCGAGGGGGAACCCCGCCTCGAGCAGGTCGGCGACCAGCTCGGCATGGCCGTTCCAGACCGCCTCGTGCAGGGGGAACAGGCCGGCCGCGGCCAGGGCGGCGGGGGTCAGGCCGCCGTCCAGAAACTTCCGGACGGCCTCGCGATCGCCTTGCTGGAGTGCTTTGCGGAAGGGGGTCAGATCGGCAGGCATGGGCGGCACCTCCTGTTTCCACTCTAGCGCGAACCGCCCGCCGATGCCAATTCGCCAGGGGCCGCCCCCCTCCCCGCCTGGCGGAGCACGCCCATCGACACCGCCGGGGCCGGTTCCTCCCCGCGCTTCCGCGGTCGGCAGAGACACCCCCTTGCCGCGGCTTCCCCCATCGGCGATAATTTCCCCATCGATCACGCCGGGGAGCCTTCGGGGCAATCTCCCTACCGTTTGCGAGGAAGCCAGATGTCAGGAT
>CAZKPI010000027.1:10703-18508 GCA_964554555.1 uncultured bacterium | reverse complement strand
GGGCCCGCCGTGGCCAGGCCCGCCACCTCCTTCACCGGGAAGGGCTGGACCCTGTCCCTGCCGGCCACCGCCCTGGCCTACACCCTCGCCCCGACCGCCGACGGCGGCTGTTTGGTCGCCGGGGAACGCCACAACGAAGGCATCTTCGCCGTCCGGGTCGACCGGGCCGGCAAAGTGCTGTGGAACCGCACCTACGGCCCCCGCGGCTACGTCCTCGATACCGGCATCCCGATGGACGCCAAGGCCCTGGCCGACGGGGGGTTCGTCCTGGCCGGGGTCCGCATCATCCCCCCGGGGCCGCCCAGCCTTCCCTTCATCCTCCGCCTCGATGCGAAGGGCGATGTCGTCTGGGAGACCATGCTCCCGGTAGCCAAGGACGACTCGGGACGGGCTATGACCGTCCAGGTCCTGGCCGACGGCGGCCTGATCGTCGGCGGTGAGATCTACGGGACGGCGACGATCGACAACGCCGCCAAGACCCTGCAGTGGAAATCCCCCGGCGGAGTCCTGGTGGCCCGCCTGGACGCCGCCGGCCGCATCCTCTGGCAACGCATCCTCAACGGCCTTCCGCGGAACTTCGAGGGCTACGAGCGCGGCTACCACGCCGTGCCGCTGGCCGACGGCATCCTGGCGGCGGGCAATTTTGCCCGGATGACCGGCGAGCGGGGCATGGAATACCCCAACGGCTACCGGCTCGCCAAGCTGTCCTACGACGGCGAGGTCCTCTGGAACCTCGAGGACTCTGGAGACCTTATGAAGAGCGGCTGGATCGGCGGGCTGGCGGCCACCAGCGGGACCGGCGGCATCGTGATCGGCTGTTCCGACGACCTGAACAACGCCCCGCCAGGCTTCCGGAGCGATCAGGTGTTCGCGCTGGGCATCGACGCCCGGGGCGACCTCCGGTTCCGCTGGCGACGCCTCTTCGGCCGAACCTCCGAAAACATGTCGGCCCGCAACATCCCTTCCGGCGTGGCGCCATGCCCCGACGGCGGGGCCCTGGTCTACGGGGAGACCGGGTACACCGAGCCCGGCTTCGGGGGGAACGCGGCCTGGATGGTCCGCCTGTCCCCCGAAGGAGTCCCGCTGTGGGACCGGATCCACGGCCAGCGCGGCAAGGCGGCGCGGTGGCACGCCGCGGCCGTGGCGGCCGACGGCGGGATCTTCGCCGCCGGCTTCCTCAACCCCTCGGGCAGTGAGGCCTTCCGGCCCTGGCTGGTGAAACTCACGCCTGACGGCCGGGGCATCCCCGAGGAGATTGTGACCAAGGCTTCCCGCCTCCAGCATACAGACGCTTTCTGAACCCCCGTTGGGGGGCCCGGCAGGGGAAACCGGCCACGCGGGAAGCCAACCGCGGAAAGAGGGAAGCCGGGCGCTTTCCTACTCGTCGCAACAGCGGCGGCAGGGGGTGAAGCGGTCGGGAACCTCGGACCGCCGGACGGCGACGTAGTTGCCGTTACTGCAGAGCGGGTTGGAGTGAAAGCGGTCGCCCTTCCAGGACAAGTAGACCAGCACGTCCTCGCGGGCGACCGGGGCGTACGGCTCGGGGGGGGCCTGCCGGGACTCGGCAACCCGCAGGGCCGCTTCCTGGGCCCGCTCCACGGACGACGGCACGGGAGAAACGACGACCGCGGGCCGGGCCGGGGCGGTCATCCCCGGAGCCAAACCCTGCCGGACACCGGCCGCCACGCCCTTGGGCTCCTGGGCATGCGAGGCAAACACCTTCCCCGCGGCGGCGGGGTCGAAGCCGGGGACGGGCACGGGAATCCCGCGCTCCTCCACCATCACCGACACGGCCATCCCCGCCGCCAGCAGAAAAGCGGCGACCAGCGGCAGGCGCAGGCTCGTCGGCCTCCCTTTCATGGCATGGTTCATACGGGCTCCACCAACGGACTTCCGGCCCGGTTCAGCCCGGGCCGCCGTCCGCCTTCCTCCTTGGACAAGGGTTCCAAAAAGGGAGTAAGGACGCAAAAGTCATGCCCAGGGAAAATACCCATAAACCGAGGGGTTTTCGCGCCCGGCGCCGGGGATCTGCCGCTTTTCTGGCATCTCGTGCGCATTCCCGGGCACCCCTGCCCCGCGATCAGCCGCCCGCACCCGTGCGGGCCGACCCGCCCGGGAGCCGCGGGATCAGTCGGCGGGCTGGCCGAATTTCGCCGCCAGGGCCCGGAAGGCCTCCTGCACCCGCTGGTATTCCCGCCGCGCGAATTCCCGGAAACTCTCGGGAAGATTCGGATAGAGGTCGGGGTGGTATTCCGCCGACTTCCTGCGGTGGGCCTCCTTCACCTCGGGCCAGGCCGCCCCGGGAGGGACTCCCAGCGCCTTGTAGAACGGGAAATCCTCCGGCTGGAAGTCGGCAGTCATCTTCCCGAACTCGTCGTCAGGAATGCCGAACCGCCGCCGGATGCCGTCGATCAGCGTAAGCTCGCTCGCCTCCAGCTCCCCGTCGGCCGAGGCGATGTTCAGCAGAAGGGCGATGATCATCCGCCGCTCGGCGGCGGGCCGGCGGGCGAGGAAGTCCTGGATGGCCTCGAGGTCGGGCAGGTCGGCCAGGCACCGCTTGAGATGCTGACGCATGTTCCCCATCTTGCCGGGGCGGCCATGGAAGGCGTGGGCGAAGAATTTCCGCACCACCTGGATCTCGTCGGTCTTGATCACCCCGTCGACCAGAATGACCGCCGAAGTCAGGCCAATCACGGCCGTCTCGAAGGGGTCGAGCTCGTCCATGGGCTCGGAACGGGGGGCCAGGGGCGCCCAGACGTCCGCGAACAGTTCCGGCACCTCGACCGGCAGACCTTCCGAAAACAGGATCTCGGGGTGGTCGTCGATGAGGGTGAACAGGCAGAAATAGGGGGCCAGCCCCTCTGGTGACCCCGCCAGCGACCCGTTCGGGACGAAAAACGTCTCGCTGAGGTCGGTGCTCGTCCCGATCATGGTGACAAAATCCTTGCGGATCAGGAAATTCCCGGCGGTGTCGGCATAGATGGGGATGGCCCCGCCCAGGGCCCGCCCGGTGCGGCGGTCGAGGGCCGCCAGCAGGTGCGTCCCGCGCTTGTGGCGAAAGCCGTGGATGCGGACCTGGAAGCCGATGGACATGCCCTGGATGCCGAACCGGCAGACCTCCCGCTCCACCGTGCCGAACCGCAGGAACCCCTGCCGCGTCTTGGGCTGGAAGACCAGCCCGGGGCCCAGGCGGTCGAGGGGCAGGAGGGTCCGGCTGGTGGTGCCGGCGGCCCGCGCTTCGCCCCGGCCCAGGATGAACCCGATCACCTCCGTGGCGAACAGCCTGCTGTCCATCACTCCCGGCATCCTTCCTTGACCCACGCCTGGATCAACTGGAACGTCTTGGGATCGACCTTCCCGAACATGCCCCCCGCCTCTTCGCACGAAAGGGCGAACCGGCTGAACCCGGCCTTCTTGAAATACGCGATCACCACCTGGGGGTCGTTCAGGGGGAAGCCTTTTCCAGACCCGGTGGTGTGGCAGGCCTGGCATTCCCGCACCATCACCGGCAGGATGTCCTGGAAAAACCGCACGTTCTTCGGCTTGGGAGGCTTGATCCGACCCTGGGTCCAGTAGGGGCGGGGCTTCTCGCCGGGGCCGGATGGCGCCGGGGAGTTCCCGCCCGCTCCGAAACTGCCCGTCAGGCCGGGGGTGGCCGCCTGACCGGGAGGGGGAAACACCACCACGTCAGACAACGGCAAGCCGCCGGGCTGGGTCAGAGGCGGCGTCGGAAGAGCGCTGACAACGGGATCTGCCGCCGTTCCCACGGCCGGCCAGGCCAGCCGAATCACCCCCGCCCCGGCGGTTCCGACCCACAACTGCCCGCCACTGCGGGCCAATCCGGTGACCGCCACCGGCGATGACAGGTCGCTTCCCAGGGGAACCTGCTCCACGACCCCGTCGGATCGGGCCAGGACGAGGCCCCGCGCGGTGGCGCACAGAACCCCCCCCTCAACCGGCAGAAGGGCCGCGAAGCGGGTCGAGGGGAACCGGTCCCGGCCCCAGGCCTGCCGACTGCCGTCGGGCCGCAGTCCGACCAAACCGAACTCACCGGCGGCGAACAGCATCCCGCCGTCGAGGGCAAGGGCATCGACCGCCGGCTCCGGCGAGAGGCCAAGGGCCACGGGGGTGACCTGCCGGTCGGCCGTGACGCGGAAGGCCCCGGCCGGGGTTCCCGCCGCCACCATGGCGGCATCGGCCGCCAGGCAGGTCACCGGCACCGGCGCCCCGCCGGACAGCCGGATGGTCTCGCACAGCAAGCCGTCGAAGGTGCACAGGCCCTCGCGGGTCCCGACGAACAGGCGGGTGCCCAGCGGGGCGAGGGCGTTCACGAAGTCGTCGGGAAGGCCCGCCCCGGCCTGGGTGAAGACCTGCCAGCGCCCCCCGTCGAGCCGGGCCAGGCCATGGCCGTGGGTCCCCGCCCACAGACGGCCGTCCACGGCCGCCACCGCCCGCACCGAAGCGTCGGGCAGACCGTTCTCGCCGCGCTTCCAGCTTTCCATGCGGTCGGGGTGGATCAGCGTCAGGCCGTTCTGCGTACCGACGGCCACCGCCCCCGACAGCCCGGCCAGCTGGTTGACGAAGTTGTCGACCAGCCCGCTGTTGCCGCGGAAGAAGCGGACCGGGGCCGCCCCCTGGCCTGAACTGGCCTGGGGCAGGGAGACGGCCGCCAGGACCGCCGCCAGAACCACCGCCAGGAATCCCCCCAGGCCCGGCCGGCAGTGTTCTCTCGTCGTTCGTTCCATAACTCCTCCTCGTCCCCCGGTCAGGGATGGGCTGTCAGGGCGGGGATGCGGCTGACCGCTTCCCACCGTTGCCGGGACGGTTATCCCTGAGGCCGGTGAACGCTGGCGGCCGCGGCTCCTTCTCTGGCCGCCCTCTCATCCGCCTCCATTCGCCTCCATCCGCGGCAGACCCTTCCTGGCCGGTGTCACCAAGGTCAAAACAGACCAGGGCCTATGGCCGCCGAAGAATGGCCAGGCCCTTGTCGGTGCCGACAAACAGACGGTTCACCCCGTCGGCCTGGCGGACAACCGTCAGACAGTGGATGGCCGCGGTGGGCAGGCCGTCCCGGTAATCGATGGGGGGCTCGATCCTTCCCCCGCGCATCAACTGCAGGCCTTTCTTCGAGCCGATCCATAGATCAGGGCCATCAAGGGCGAGGGCGGTGATCCAGGGATCGGCCAGGCCGCTCTCCTTGCCCAGCAGGCGCCAGGCGCCGCCCTCGAAGATCAGCAGGCCCATGGTCGTCCCGGCGAAAGCCCGCTCGGGAGTGACTGCCAGGGCGACAATGTGATCGGCCGGCAGTCCGGTGGCCTTGGAGTGGTTGGTGAACAGGTATTTCTCCCCTTCCTGGCCCCGGTAGACACTGATGCCGCTGAGCGTGCCGATCCACAGTTCCCCCGGCCGGCTGGACAGGCAGGTGACCCGGTTGTCGAGAAGGCCTTTCTTGCTGGCCAGATATCCGAACTTGCGGTAGGGGTTGGTCTCGTGAACGTAATAGTTGATGCCCTGGTCTTCGGTGCCGATCCAAAGCATGTTCTTGTCATCCACATGGAAGCAGGAGATGTAGTTCGACTGCATGTCGTCCTTGATCTCCTCGAACCACTCCCACTGCAGGCCGTCCCAGCGGTAGGTGCCGCCGCCTGCCACGGGCGAGCGGCAGGTGGTCCAGAGCTGGGTGCCGCGCAGGATGACGGCCGGCACCTGATGGAACTTCAGCCCCGAGTTCTTCGGGCTCCAGACGGTCACCCCGCCGTCCCGCTTGAGGACGGTCATGTATCGCTTGGTGCCGACGTAGACGTGCTCCGGCCCGACCGCAACGGCCAGGACGGAGTTGTGGCTCAAACCGTCCTTCACGGTCAGCACCCTCTCGAGCTGGACCCCGGCGGGCAGAACCGCCGCCGCGGTCGAGGCAAGGCAGGGAAGCAGGGCCAGGATCACCATCCAGGTCCGTACGGGTCGCATCTCGATCCCCTCCTGATCAGCCAAGGATGAGGCCAGAATAACGAAAAACCCGGGAAGACGCAAGGTCTCCCCGGGTTCGCGGAACGCGTCAGACTACTGGCGCTTGTTCATGTCCTCGATAGTGCGGGCGTCGGACTTGAGGTCGAGGACCCTCACCCGGAAGAACAGGTTCTGCTCGTTGGGCTGGGAATCGAACGGGACGTCCCGGACGGTGTATTCCACACGGTAGAGGCCGGGGTTGCGGAAGATGTGGTAGAACTTGAGATCCGGCTTGAACTGGGCCAGACTGCCGTTGTAGGGCGGTTCGAAGATCGACTTCTCGATCTTCTCGGCCTTGTTGCCGTTCTCGTCTTCCAGCAGTTCGAACTTGCCGGTGGGATTGCCGTTGGCATCGAGCTCCTGGATCTGCATCTTGTAGTAGCTGATGCCCCGGTGCTTGTAGAAGTTGTCGATGTTGTCCCAGGCGTGGGCGCTGATGTTGAACCGGGTATCCTCGTAGAGGAGCTTGTCGCCGGTGATGAGGTCACTGCCGATGGGCGGGGTGATCCCTTCGCCGTGCTTGCTGATGCTGATCTCCTTGGTGGTCAGGTCGTTGTCGCCCAGGTAGGCGCCCTGGCCGTATTCGGAGGTCTCGCCGGTCTTGGGATCCTTGACGATCAGCTTGTCGCCGTATTCCAGGGCATCCTCGGCGGGAACGCCGACGACGTGGTCGTTGCCGTTGGAGTCGGTGATCTCGCACTCGCAGTTGGGCTTGGAGCCTTCGCCGCTGTCGTTGACCTTCAGGAAGCCGACCTGGTTGGTGTTGTTGCCGCAGCAGTCGGCCGCATCGACCTTGAACATCAGGTCGGGAACCTTCTGCATCCAGTCATCACCGTGTTTCTCGATGAAGTTGGAGTTGGTGCCGGCCACCTGCAGTTCGAGGGGGACGCCCGCGTCGGCCGCGGTGCCCACGCGATGCCACTTGCCATCCTGGCCCAGGACGAAGTTCTGGGTGTCGGTGGCCATCTGCTCACCGGACAGCCGACTGCCGCCGGTGGAATCCCATTCGGTGGAGTTGACCGCAAAGTGCTTGGGCAGAAGCATGCGGGGGCCCGGGATGGTCCAGCGCTGGATCTTCTTGGACTCCCCGTTTTCGGTGACGTTCTTTTCCTCGTAGATGCCGGCGATCTTCTCGAACTCGATGGGACCGACGCAGTAGCGGCCGCCGTCCTTGAATTCGATGTAGGAGAACCGGTTGTAGTCCGAGAGGCCGGCCGACTGCAGGTGCTTCTTGAACTCGGCGATGTCGCTGGCGGCCTTCTTGCCGCGTTCGCCCAGCTCGCTGTATTCCTTGATCATGGCGTCGAGTTCGGGGATCTTGGCTTCGAGCGACTCGTTCTTGGTGTTCTTGCCCTTGTTGATATAGGCGTTCAGAAGCTTGATCTTGAGCAGGCCGCTGTTGCGCTCGTCGAGGATGAAGTAGGCGAGGCCGCGGGCCCAGGGAGCGAGGCTCCTGCCATTGTAGGCGCGGGCATAGCGGTTGGAGATGAAGTCCTCGACCTCTTCCGCGCTCCGGCGGGACCACTCGGGATCGATGTTCTTGTAGTAATCGTACTCCTCGGCCTTCTTGGCGGGCCCGAGGTAGGGGCCGTAGGCGACGGTCTCGTCATACACCGGAGGATTGTCCGACAGCTTGATCCGTTCCCATTTCTGTTCGCTGTCATTCCAGTTCATCTTGTAGGTGGGAGCGAGGTAGGCGAAGTAGATGAAGGGCTCGGAGGTCGGATCGTCAGGGTTGTAGTAGGGGTTGTCGAGCTTGTACAGGTCGCCATTGCCGCACTCGTAGTTCAGACTGGCCT
>CAZKPI010000027.1:0-10693 GCA_964554555.1 uncultured bacterium | reverse complement strand
GGTCGGAGCTGGCCGCGGCGTTGACGTTGTCATCCTCATATTCGTAGACGATCCCGTTGACCCTCTTCCAAGAATTTGAGGACTTTTCGAAAACTTCCTCGACGAAGCCTCCGGTGCCGCCGCGATAGATCTTCACTTCGGTAGCGCGGACGCTGGGAGGAGTGTAGTCCTCAACGTACACGCGGTTGGCGGCGGTGAAGCCGCCCCCGCTGGACTCAAGGGAGAAGCCCTCGGGCATGGGATTGGTGACCTTCTTGCTCTCCCAGTTGGTGGGTTCGCTGTTCAGCTGGGCGGTGCTGATGGACTCGACGTCGATGATGGAATCATCAGCATTGCCGTAGTAGCCGTCACCGGAAACGCTGGTGGGGGTGACCGCGGCGCGGTCGTAGGTCAACAGCATGCCGACTTCCTGCAGAACGGTGGACCCGCGGGTATCGGCATCGCCGGAGATCCCGGAGTCGTAGGGTTTGGCATGGTTGTTGGGGTAGACCTTGGGATCCCAGGCGCGGTCGCCACTGCCGTTGACGATGTTGCGCATGTAGTTGGCGGCCTTCTCGGCCCCGGAGGCCTTGTAGAAGGGCGTCCACACGTCACCGCCGGAGGCGCCGTTGGTGCCGCCGCTCTTGCCCTCGGCGCCGGCATCCTCGAAGGTCCAGTTGTATTTGACATTCCGGTAGACGAACCACTTGCCGGCGTCGGTTCCGGAAACCACCTTCACGAGGTAGGGATACTTCGCCTTGGTGGAACCGGTGTTCCGGTAGATGCGGACGTTACTGCCGATGCGGTTGTCGAAGCCGCGGACGACCGGCTCGGGCTCGACCATCGGAATCCACATGCCGATCTGCGATTCGGCCTTGTCGATCATGTCGGGCAGACGCCGGATTTCGTTCTTGGGAATGGACATGATCCCGGTGGGCGACTTGGACGTGTCGTTC
Source organism: uncultured bacterium (assembly GCA_964554555.1). Lineage (GTDB taxonomy): Bacteria > Muiribacteriota > Ozemobacteria > Ozemobacterales > Ozemobacteraceae > Ozemobacter. Next base: position 9,758 of record CAZKPI010000027.1, on the reverse strand, counting down.
GTGTCATAACGCGTGTCGGTCGCGATGTTGCTGACGTCAGCCGCAAATGCGGCCGCACCCAGCACGCACACCAACGCCAGGGCCAACCAAATCCTGTTCACCATAATCCCTCCAATTCTCTCTTGGAACCGGTAATCCCGGTTTCCGCGCACATCCTCCATCATGCTCGCTCCTCGATGTTGTCTCTGTGGTCACCTCCAACTGTGTACTCTTCCAAGGTCAACCCCCGCAGGGGATCATCGCACAGCCTTGTCGATCTTTTCGCCCAGGCGCCTCTCGGTCTCGAGTTTTTCCTCGATCTTCGCGAGGTGATCCGCGATCTTCGCCGCGTGGGCATATTTCGGGTTGATGGTCACGATTTCCTTGTAGAGCCGGTAGGCCTGCTTGAAATCCTTGTAGGGAAGATATTCGAGCCGATCGTTGGCATTCTCGCAGGTGAAATTGTTGCCGGGGAAGGAGTTGCCGACGGCGTTGTAGATATTGGCCAGCTGGTATTTCACATCCAGCATGTCGGGGCCGTAATGGGCCGCCATCGTGTATTCCTCGATCGCCTCGTCGATCCGGCGCCGCATTTCGAGATACAGGCCCTGGTAGTAGTGGCACCAGGGGTTCTCGGGTTCGAGACTCAGGGCGGCGGTCAGGTGCTCCTTGGCGGAAAAGTCCATGATGCGGGGCAGGTAAATGGCCACCAGGCCGAGGTGGTATTTCGCCTTGGTCGGGTCAAGGGCGATGGCCAGCTGGTGGAAGTGGATCGACTCGTCAAGCCGGCCCACGTTCTTCAGGCCGGTGGCAAACTTGAACGCCGCCTCGGCCATCTCCCGGTTCATCTCGAACGCCTGCGCATAGTATTCCAGGGCTTTGTTGAACTCGGTGAGACCGGTGTAGGCATCCCCCAGGCCCCACAGCGGCCGCAGGTCGGAGCTGTTGATTTTCAGAGCCTTGTCGAACCACTCGGCGGCCTTTTTGTAGTCACCGCGCACCAGAAACAGGTCGCCGTTGTACAGGTTGGCCAGAAAATCCTTCGGATCGATTTTCGCGGCCCTCTGCAGGGCATCCTCGGCCACCTGGAAATCGTACTTCTTGGCGAAGGTGCAGGCCCGGCCGAGCATCAGCCACTGGGGCAGTTTCATGCCGCCATCGCCGAGGGCTTTGCGGACCTGCATCAGCAGGGTCTTGGCCTGGTCGAAATAGCTCTCGCCGTATTCGGCCATGGTCCGGCCAGTGATGTCCATCAGCTCGGTGTTGCCCGGTTCGAGGGCCACGGCCTTTTCGAATTCGTGAATGGCATACAACACGTGCCGCTCCTCGAGATACGCCGCCCCGCGCCGGTAGTGCTCCTGAGCCTTGTCGTTCTTCAGCGAGGCCAGGCGGTATTTGTCCATGGTCGCGGCATCGGGCTGGGCAATCGAGGCCAGGCCGCTCTTCCCGAGCTTCTCCTGGTGGGTGGCCGCCCGCTTGAAGGCCCGCTCAGCGGCCTCCGCCTGGCCCGCCTTCAGCAGGGCCTGCCCGAAGGCCTCCCAGACCATGGCGGCCTTCTCGTGATCGCCGCGCAGGATGGTCTGGTGCTTGACCAGGATATCGTTGAACGCCTTGGCCGCCACTTTATACTGGCCGGCTTCGTGGTGGGCCCGCGCTTTGGCCATGTCCTCTTCCAGGGTCTGGGCCAGAGCGGCCAGCGGACAACCGCTCACCAGGACCAGAACCGCAACCAACGCCAGGAACCGTTTCATTCGGGTTTTCCTCCCCCGTGCAGTGATGGAAAGTCAAACACACATATCCACTTTTTATCACCGAGGAGGTACACTTGTCCAACATCCGTACCCGCCAGCAGTCCCTGGCGGGACCAGCCAAGGCTCTTGATCGCCGGCGAGACCGGGGCCGGTTTTGCCGCCGGTTCCACCGGGAGCGCCTTACCGTCCAGTCCGACCCGGAACAGGCCCTGTTCCGTTCCGACCCAGAGCGTGTCTCCCGCCGGCAACAAGGCATGGACCTGGTCAGGAACCCCCGCCACCCGCCGGTACTGCGGCCGGGCGGGCCGGGCACCCTTCGCCGCGGGGGCCGGTTCTGACCGTTCGACCAGGCCGCCGGTGGCGGTTCCCAGATACAGGCGGCCGCCGAACAGGGCCAGCACATTGATGTTGCCGCTCTTCCAGCCCCCCTCCGGCATCTCGACCTGGGCGATCCGGGTGCCCTCCAGGCGGGCCAGGCCGTCCCAGGTGCCCAGCCAGGTGCCGGAAGCGGTGGCCAGGGCGTCGTTGACCCAGTTGCTGGGCAGACCGTCAGACTCGGTGAGGGTGATCCAGGAAGGTCCGCTGGAGATGCAGATTCCCTCCCCGACCGAACCCAGAAGATAGGATCCGGTGGCCAGGGGCAGAAAAGCATGGAAGTGGCGGAACGGCGTGGGGACGCCGGGCACCAGGTGACTCCAGACCCCGGTCGTGCGGTTCATGCGGGCCGCGCCCCCCCCGGCCGTGGCAACCAGCAGGTCGTCTCCTTCCAACACCAGGCGGCTGACCCGGGGGTCGGCCAGACTGCCGGGGAGACTGGCGGCCTGGCGCCAGTTCCCGTCCTCGCGAATCCAGAGGCCGGACCCAAAGGTGCCGAGATAGAGACGACCCTGGTCATCCTCGACGATGGAGCGGATGACGCAGGCATACGAGGTCTTCTTCCATACCGACTCTTTTTTTGTCAAAGACCCAAGGGCCAGGGCCGCCGTGCCGGCGGCCAGAACCAGGACCAGAACCAGAGCAGAACGACGCATGTCAGACGGCAGACGGGGGGACCAGGGGGAGGCCGGTCATGCCTGTCCCGTCCCGTAGCCCAGGGTTCCGGTTCCCTGCTTCTTCTTCCGGTGGACCAGGAGCTTGCCCCGCCGGAAGCAGTCGGCGAGGGCCTGGGGCACCCGCATCTCGGCTTCCACGAGGCGGGCCTTCATTTCCTGCTCGGTGGCTTTGTTCTCCTGGAGCTGGGCGAGGGCGAGGGCGCGGCGCCCCTCCGCCTTGGCCTGGGCCACCTTGCGGTCGGCCTCGGCCTGATCGTTCTGGAGGATGGCCCCGATGTTGCGGCCGACGTCGAGGTCGGCGACCTCGAAGGAGATGATCTGGAAGGCGGTTCCCGCATCGAGTCCGCCCTTGATGATGGTCTGGGTGATGATCTCGGGCCTCTTCAGCACATCGGTATGGGTGTCGGCAGACCCGATGGCCGACACAATACCCTCGGAGACACGGGCCAGAATGGTCTCTTCGCCCGCGCCCCCCACCATGGTGTCAAGGTTGGCCTTCACGGTGATCTTGGCCTTGGCGATGATCTCGATACCGTTGCGGGCCATGCCGGCCACCCCGCCGGTAGAGATGACCCGCGGCTGGACACTCATGCGGACGGCGTCCTGGACGTCGCGGCCGGCCAGATCGATGGCGGCGGCCCGTTCGAAGGTCAGGTCGAGATTGGCCCGGCCGGCGCTGATGAGGGCATTGACCACCCCCTCCACGTCGCCGCCGGACAGGTAGTGGGCTTCCAGACGGTCGAGGAACAGGTGGAGACCGGCCTTGTTCCCCCGGATGAAGGTATCGATGATCAGATCGATGGGAACCTTCCGCAGGCTCATGGCGATCAGATCGATCGGCCCGACGGGAACGCTGGCGGAGAGGCATTTGACGTAGGTCCGGAAGGGGAACAGCGAGAGGATGACGAAAAAGCCGAACATCCCCAGGATGAGGATCAACGCCACCACGATACTAACTGACATGTCTTCCTTCCCCGGTTTTCAGGATTGTCTCCCACTTTAAGACCGTGGACAGTGGGTGTCAAATCCTCTTCCCGCGGTTCGGACTCCCCGGATCGTACATACCTATGGGAAACCGGGCCGGCAGGTTTCAAAAATTTCTTTCGCCCGCGACCGGGAAGTGGAGGAGGGGACGATGTGCGTTTTTCGCACGTCGATAGAAAAGGGGGCAGGAGATCTTCGCCTAAAATGGCGGGCGCCCCGGAAGGGGCGCCAGGACGATATGGGAGAAAGATCCTATTCTTCCATTCTGAACTCGAGTTCTTTGAGGCGGGCCAGGGAGACCCGGTCATCGGGGTGGTGGAAAACCGTTTTTTGGAGCTTGTCAATCTCCGACCGGCAGTAGCGAATCAGCCGCTTGAGGACGTCGAGGTCCCGCAGGAGGCTCTGATCGTAATTCGGGAGCTGGGTGGCGCGGGCCCAGTCGTTGAAGGGCTTCCGATACTGACTGCGCTCGAACTGGATCTGGCCAGAGAGCTTGAACACCCCGAAATTGTGCGGGTCATACCACTTGGCCCGGTCGAGACGGCGCAAGGCCTCGGCATAACTGCCGCTGAAGTAGTCGCGAGTGGCATGGGTCAGATACTGGGTCGCCCGGGCCTCGTTGAGGTGCTTGTCACGGTTGGGGAACTCCTCTTCTTCCAGGTCAGCGGTGAGGGAGGCCGGAGGTGAGGCATCCTGGGAAGTATTGTTGACCTGCGGCTTGAGTCCGAAGCGGAGGGCGGTGAAATCGATATAGGCGAACCGCTGGACAAACACCCCGCCCAGCGTCAGCAGGGCCAGGACGACAACGACCAGGACGACTTTCGCGCCCGTGCTCATCGCGGACACCATGCCTCCTGCTCGTGGATTCCCCGGCTCTTGAGGTAGACCAGCCAGTCAGAGGCGGGGTTAACGGGCAACCGGACCCCGGCGAAGGCCTCGACGGAAACCCCCAGCAGGGCGGCCTCCCGTTTCACGGCGGGGTCGCCTTCCTGGAAAGCCTGCCGCAGGGAACGCTGAAGGGCCTTCTCGACCGGCCACTCACCCCACTGGCGCAGGGTGGCGGTCAGGGCCCGGGAGGCCAGGGGGGAAAGCCACACTTCCCAGAGGGCTTTGGACCGCCAGAGGGCCAGGCGGCCGCGGAGCTCGGCGGGGCACCGCCGGTCGAATTTCTGACGCCAGCCATGGATCCAGCGGAGGGTCTCCTCCGGATCGGCGGCAGGCGGCTTGACGAGACCCCGGTCGAGCAGGTGGGCCAGGCGGTCGGGAGGAAGTTCGAGGAGGGCAGAGGAGGAGCCGGCCAGGGCGGCGTCTTCCCGGCCCTGGACAACAAGGGCCAATTCAGACAATTCAGGCTCGTCGAATTTCTCGCGCAGGGTGCGGTAGCGGGCCGACCATTCGGCCAGCCGATCGGCTTCCGCCTTCTCGGTCACGGCCTTGCCGCTCCGGATGTCGGCGAGGGTTTCCATCAGCAGGGCCCGCGGCGTGAGCGTGTGGGTCGGCCAGGCATGGAGAAAGTGCGCAAAATGCTCCTTGGCTTCCTGCCAGTGGCCGAGATCGAAAGCCCGGCGGCCATCCTGGAAGACCTCTTCCGGGGTGATGGCCTGAAGGGATCCGCTGGCCAAGGCCAGCAGTGCCACCATCCAGGCGGCGAAACCGGTACAAAAGGTTTTTCCAGGCTTCCCCATAAGGTGCACGGTAATCAAAACAGCAAATTCTTTGCCAGGGACCGCCATCCGCCCTGGGAAGAGAGATACCTATAGTTCTTCGGCAGGAGGGGGAAAATTGCGAAGAGGACTCAGAGGAAGGGTGACCGAGCGTGCGAAAATGGCACCTCAGGATTTCTTCGCGCTCATCCTCTCGGCAATGGAGAAAACCAGATTGTTGTAGAGGTCGCGTCCCACCCGCAGGGCTTCCCGGTTCGCGGTGACCGAGCAGGCCCGCTCGAGGGTGTCGAGCAGAAGATAGGCGCCGCGGAACACCTGGGAAGGGTCGAAATTCCAGGCCGAGGCCCACCAGTACTGACAGCTGTAGATCGCCCGGTCAAGCAGTCGCCGTACCTCGGGATCGCGGGGGGAAGCCTCGAGGGCCAAATGCATGACGTGGTTGGTCAACACCCACTGGTTGTGGTGGATGGGGTTGAACTTGCTGTGCCAGAGCGGGTAGGGGTCGTCGTTGCAGAGGTCCTCCATGGAGGCGGACCAGGTGGAGGGCGGCACGAACTGGGGCCGGCCAGGAAACCTTTCGAGGAGTTCGCTGATGGTGACCAGTTTCAGTTCGGAGTCGGCCTGCAGGGCGTACAGCAGACTGCGAAGGAATTTCTCCTCGTAATACTTGTGGTGGTGTCCGAAGGTCTCCCCATCCATGGCCAGGATCAGATAGCCGTCCTTCCCCTTGAACCAGTCGTCCAGAGCCCCGTGCAGTTTCGCCGCGAAGTCCTTCCCTTTCCAGGTATGGAAGGAGAGTTCGTTTGACCACGTGTTACTGCGGAGGAACACCTTCACCTGGTGCATGGTGGGGATGAAATCATACGGGGAAGGCCCCGTGTGATAGGTATAGGGCAGGTCATCGGTGATGCACCACTGGTACCCCATCTCGTGGAAGAGCTGGGCCAGGTGACCGGAAAAGCACATTTCGGGCGGGAAGACGCCTTTGGGCTGGTAGCTGGGGCCGAAAATCTCCTGGTTGCGGGTGCGGTTCAGTTCGAGCTGGCGCTTGACCTCGGACTCGGGGATCAGCGGGAAGATCGGGTGGTAGGCCCCGGAATCGACGAACTCCAGGGTCCCCCGTTCGGAGGCCTGACGCAGGCCGGCGATGACCTGGTGGTGGCCGCGATCGCGCAACTGCTCGGCCAGGCTGTGGTTGAGGTTGAGGGTGAACCGGGGGTTGAGATCACTGGTGAAGATATCGACCAACGGCTCGTAGCACTGCCGGACGATGTCGTCGACCACGAACCCCAGCTGGGTGGGCGGCTGATACAGATGCAGAAGAATCGACAGGTATTTCATGCGGCCTCCGGGTTGGGCGTGATGGCGGCGGCAGGCGCCGGGGATCTGGAAAGGCGGCGAACGGGCGGCTTTGGGCGATGACGGACCGCAGGCCGCGAGGCCGGGCCCACCCTCCGGCCGTCACGGTCGATGGTGCCAAACGCCCCCTGCCCGCCGCGGGGGGGGAGCAAACCGGCATCGGGAGGGATTTTCCCTCTCGTGCGTCGGGGCGGCGGCGCACCACGGCCGTCTCCTGCGGGGCCGGGGGGCAGGCCACCCCGCAGGCAGGCGAAACGGGGGGCGGACCGGAACACCGGTGGCGCGCCTGGCAACGGGCCGGTCAGCGGGCGGGGGCCCCGCCGCCGGTGACCTGCTCGAGGGCCCGGGCGAACAGGACGCCGGTCATCCGCCGCCGGTATTCCTTGTCCGACCGCAGGTCGTCGATGGGCCGGGCGGCTTCGGTCACCAGCTGGCGGGCCTTGCCGACCAGGTCGGCCGGAGGGGGCCAGGGCGCGGCCGACAGCAGTTCCTCGGCCTTGCGGCAACGGATCACGGTGGGGGCGACGGCGCCGAGGGCCAGGCGGACCTCGCGGCGGCCGCCGGTGATTTCCCAGCAGGAGAGGGCCAGCGACACCTTGGAGATGGCGTGGGCCCGGCGTTCGCCGAGCTTGAGGAACACCCCCGCGGTGCGCCGGTCGGGCAGGGCGAAGGCCTCGATGAGCTCGCCCGGCTGAAGGACGGTGCGGCCGGGGCCGGTGAAGAACTCAGCGAGGGGAACGGCGCGACGGCCGGCGGGGCCGAACAGGCGGACCTCGGCCTCGAGGGAGATGAGGCAGGGGATGGTGTCCCCGGCGGGTGAGGCGTTCCCGACATTGCCGCCCAGGGTGGCGGCGTTGCGGATCTGGAAGGCACCGACCTGGAGGGCGCCCTGGACGAGAGCCGGGAACCGCTCGCGGACCATGGGATGGGAGGCGACGGCGGTCATGGTACAGCAACTGCCGATCACCACCCGGCCGTTGTCCGCGGTGATCGTCTGCAGATCGAGCCCCGAGAGGTCGACGAAGTCGGTGACCTCGGGCAACTGCCCGTTGCGGTGCCGGACCAAAAGGTCGGTGCCGCCGGCCAGCGGGCGGGCGCCGGGGCGCGCCAGGAGGAGGTCGGAGGCTTCGCGGAGGGAGGAGGGGAAGTGGACCCGCGCGAGGTTGTCCATCACCGGTCCTCCTTCCGGGCGGCGGCGGCCTTGGCCACCGCCTGTTCGATCTTGGTATACCCGGTACAGCGGCAGAGGTTGCCGGAGTGGAATTCCTTGATCTCGGCGGGGGTCGGCTGGGGATGGACCTTGAGCAGGTGGTAGGAGGACATCACCATGCCGGGGATGCAGAAGCCGCACTGCACCGCCCCTTCCTCGACATAGGACTGCTGGATGCGCTTCATCAGCGGGTCGTCAGCGAGGCCTTCCAGGGTGACCACGCGGTCGGACGGCCGCAGGGTGGCGGCCAGTTTCAGACAGCTGTTGACCGGCTGGTCGTTGAGCAGGATGGTGCAGGCCCCGCATTCCCCCTTGCCGCAACCCTCCTTGGCGGCCGTCAGCGAGAACTGGCGCCGGATGAGTTCGAGCAGGGTCTGGCCGGGGGGGACCCGGGCCTCGACCGTTTTGCCGTTCAGGGAGAACCGGATGTGGATGGGTTCGGGGGTCGGCATGCCATCACCTCAATCAGGGGGTTTCGGGGCCGGAGGCGGAGCCGGACCCGTCATGCAGGGAACCGAAGGCCAGGACCGGGACGTCGCGCGAACGGGCGGCGGCCAGGGCCTCTTCGGCCTTTTCGAGCAGTCCGGCGTCGTGGGTGGCGTCGGACGGGTAGGTCGCACAGCCGATGTAGAGCCGGGCGCGGTGGGTCCTGGCGGCATCCTTGCCCTGGGTCTGTTTCTGGAAGGCGCTGAGGACACGGCCGGCCACCAGGCGGGCGATCTCCGCGTTGGTCTCGGTGAGGATGGCGGCGAACTCGCCGGGGGCCTTGCCGCAGAACATGACGTCGAGCCGGCGCAGGGAACTGCGCAGGGACTGGGCGAGGGCCTTGGCCAGAGCCTCGCGGGCCGGTTCGGGGAACTCCTCGAAGGGCGCCAGGCAGAGCAGGAGGAGGGTCATGCTCTGGTTGTAGCGCTCGGACCGTTCGAGCTCCGTCTCGAACGACTCGCGGAAGCTCTCGTAGCGCAGAAGGCCGGTGCGTGGATCGAGGAACCGGCCCTCACCGGCCTGGACGTGACTGAAATGGAGGCCGAGGGCCCCCTCGAGGAACAGGGCCATCGCTTCAGGCGCGACTGGGCAGGGGCCCCGGGCGGAGCGGCCGCCGGGGATGGCGGCCAGCATGGCCAGCCGGTTGCCCAGCACATGCAGGGGCAGGAGGGTGGCGCGCAGGCGCGTGATGTCGGACCGGAAGGAGCGGACCGCCCAGGCGGTCTCCCAGCCGGGAAGGACCTCCTCGCCGAGGTTGCCGGGATGACGCAGGACCAGGTCGCCCTGCCGCAACAGCCAGCGCGCCCCCGTCAACTGCGCGGGGAGGCGGCCGGCGGCGGCCAGCCGGGTGCCGAAGCCGCCCTCCTCGAAGAGGAAGAGGGCCAGGCCGGCGAACCGGGTCTGACCCAGGAGGGTGTTGAGGGCTTCAGACACGAACCGGTCGTCAGGGGTGGCGGGGTTGGCCAGCACCCGGCGCAGGGCGGACAAATCGCGGGCGGGACGGGGGCCGGCCGCCGCCCCGTCGCGGCCGGGCAGGCCCTCGCGGAAGATGAGCACGGTATTGAGAATGACCAGGATGAGCAGAAGATTGGGAAGCCGGAGGGTGGTGTCCCAGACCGGTTGTCCGCGCCAGATGCCCAACAGCAGGAGGCACAGGATCACCAGGTTGCCGAACAGGTAGGCGGTCTGCGACGGAAGGCGGGTTTTCACCGTGACGGTTGGCTCCAGTCCTGTAGTGGGGTGGGGAACCGGCTTGACGCCCTCCCCTCCCCTG
>CAZKPI010000026.1:0-18693 GCA_964554555.1 uncultured bacterium | reverse complement strand
CCACGGGCCGCCGGGCAGGTCGGGGGGATAGCCGCCGCCGCCGTTGCCGCCGCCGTAGGAAGGTTTCCCGTCATAGATCATGTCGATGGCGGAGAACCGGCCGGCCTGCAGAAGGGCATCGCGCAGTTCGTTCATGCGGTCGTAATCGGTGGGGGTCCCTTCCCCGCTGGCGATGCCCATGGCGCGGGTGTACCAGTCGGCCTCGTCGCCTTCGCTGGGGAACTGCTCGTAATTGATGAACTTGGCCACCTGGTAGGCCACTTCCTCGGGTTTCGTGGCCGAGAGCCGGCTGATGATTGCATCGGGAACATGGTCGTCGCCGGCCAGTTTCACGTAGCAGGGGTCGGAATCGGCCTTCTCGTTCTCGCCCTTGTTGGTGGGCACCTGGGCGGCGTCGCCGACCAGGATGACATGGGTGAACCCCTTGCCGTTGTACTCGGCCTGCAGGAACGCCTTGATCGCCTCCGGGGTCGCGCCGCCGATCTCGGAAAGCTTGACCGCCTTGGTCTCGATGCCGCACTTCAGCTTCCAGACCAGGAGGGGAAGAACCGGCTCATACAGTTCGTCGGCGGCGATGATCAGCAGGCGGCCATTCTCGCCCAGGCGGGGAAGGCGCTGGGCCATGGGCTGGAAGTTCCGGAAGAACCGCTGGTACATCGGTTCGAACAGCCGGTCGATCCGGGCCCGGCCGCGGAACGGGTTGGATCCCGAGCCTCTGCAGGTGAGGCGGGCCCGCAGGGATTTGTAGACACGGAGCTGGTTGGTGCCAGGGTGATACTGGACCGCGCCCACCGTCAGCCGAACCCCGCGGACGTCACGGAAGATGAACGGGGAGCTGATCTTCACCAGGTCGCGATCGGCGGGGATCCAGGCGTTGTCCTGGTAGGCCTTGCCGAAGACCCAGGGAACCGTCGACGGATCGACGGTGCGGGGCAGGGCGCCCTTGCTGGGGCGGACCACGGCGTCGAGCTGGAGAGTTTCGCACTGGCGCTCGAGGATCTCCACCTCCGGCCGACCGGTGGGGGGAACCATCATGAACCCGGCCAGATAAGGAAGCTCCGGTTCCCCTTTCACCTGGGTGAGGGAGGCCCCGTCTGCGCCGAGGGCGAAGGCTTTCTTGCCGTCGATCATGCCGGGGGCGAACCGCACGGCCGGAAAGGTGACCGAAATCTCGGTGTTGTAACTGCGGTCGACCCGGGTCGCAAAATCCGCCCAGGCCCCCACGGTGACGGAAGCCAGCAACAGGCCCGTGAGGACGATCTTCCAGTTCTTCATGCCTTGTTTCCTCCCTGAGACGCAGTCGGCACCCGACGACACGAACGCCGTGCCGCAGGCACAGCAAAACCGGTGCCATGAAGAAGGTCCTCTCTCCGCCAGGATTCTTCATTCGCTCCCTGGAAAATTGCTGGAATTCCGACGGGGCGGCGACAGATTTTCCCCGACCGCCGGGTGGCTTGGGTCAATGTCACCGGGCCGGAATTGTGCTACCCTTCCTCCCATGCCTGACACGACCCCTGGTTCTGCCCCCCGCCGCTGGGGGGCGACCATCCTGTCCATCCTGCAGGATGGCAGTCCCGATGACCGGCGGGATGTGCTGGAATTCCTGGCCTTCCGGCCGCGGATCGACCAGGAGGAAGGCCGGGCCCTTCTGCCCCTCCTCCAGCCCCTGGTCTACGACGCCGAGGCGGAAACCCGCTTCTTCGCCCGGAAAGCCCTTCAGCGCCTGGTCGAGGCGTTTCCGGCCCTGGTGTCGGAAAAGCCCGCTTCCGGAGAACTGCCCGCCCCGGGCGAGCCTCTGCCAACCCGGGATGTTCTTCTGCGCAAGATCCGGCTGGGCAGTCGGTACGTGGTTTTCGAGGCCCTCGAGCGGTTGACCGAAAGCCGGGACCCGTCCCTGGCCGACCCTCTGCTCGATTTTCTTCAGCAGGAGACCGACCTGTACAAGATCTCCTTTCTGCTGAAGCGGATCGTCCGCCTGCCCGATCCCCGCATTCCCGGCGTGGTGATGACCTGGCTCGACCACGCCGATTTCCGGGTGGTGGCCAATGCCCTCGAAGGCCTGGCCGAGCTCGACCGCCCCGACCTGAAAGACCGTTTCGCCGCCCTGGCCGACTCCCCCGACCACCGGGTGCGGGCGGCGGCCATCCTGGGCCTGTTCCGGTCTGACCGGCCGGCCGCCGCCGCCCGGCTCCGGGCGACCCTGGCCGCCGACAGCCTCGCCTTCCAGGAGTCGGCCATGCACGTCCTGCGGCAGGTGATGGGGCCCGACCTGGATGATCTCCTCGAAATGGCCGCCGCTTCCCGTTTTCCCTCCATCCGACTGCGGGCCCTGGAATTCACCCGCCCCCCCGGCCGGGAGAAACCGGCCCCGGCCCCGGCCTCTGCCGGCGCGACGGCGAGCAGTCTGGCGGCAGGGGGGCTGACCGAAGCCCAGCGGGAGCGGGGCCTGGTTGCCGCCCTCGCTTTGGCGGTGGTTCTCATGGCCATGTCCACCATGGTCACGCGGGAAACCCTGTTCAACGTCTTTCTGATCGGGGCCTGTGGTTTCGTCTTCTGGCACCGCCGTTCCGAGGGGGCGTTTGCCCGGGCCGTGGCCTCGGCGGCGTTCATCGCCTGTCTGGTTTGGGGCGATGTCCGGTATCTGCCCATGATCGGCCTGATGGCCATCTGGCTCCCTGTGGTCGGGGGCCGTGAGCGGCCGTGGCGGTCCCGGCTGGCCGCCTGGATCTTTGCCGGGGTGGCGGTGGGGCTGTGTCACCTGTTCCGTGACGAATCGTCGCACACCCTCGACCTGGTGGCCGCGCTGGTGACCCCCGATCGCCGGCCTGACGAGTCCCTGGCCGGGATCCTGCTCCAGATGGAGCGGTTTCGCTGGATGCTGTTCGGCGGCATCTCGTTCGGGGTGGTGCTGTTGTTGAAACTCGACCGGTGGTTTCCCGTCGGGAACGATCCCCAGGTTGGCCGAAAGCGGCTGATGATCACCCTCGGGGTGGGTCTGCTCGTGCTCCTGGTCCTGCTGATCAGCCAGAAGCTGAGCCTGCGCATGACGCTTGGCCTGTACGGAATGGGTTCACCCAGCCAGATTCTCCGACACCTGGGTGACTGAGCCTCCCCGGGCGGAAGGGCAACCGGCCACGGGGACCCTCCCGCTGGTCATGGGATGCGGCAGACCGGGGACAAGCGGTCCGGCGGTGTTCCATTCAGGGGGTTCGACCGGTTTCCCCCAAGCCAATCCCCCGGAGTTTCCTGCCTGTTGTCAGGTGTCCCCTGAATGCCGCGGCAGGAACAACCGCCCTCCGGGCTTCAAGCCGGGAGGGCGGCGGGGAAGACGGAACGTCGGTCCGGGGGAAAGCCTCAGCGGCTGGTCGGACTGCTCCGGCTGGGGGCGCGGGGCGAGCCGGCCCCCTTGCCCCAGACGGCGAACTGGGTGCCCGAGGTGAGCAGGGTGAAGGAGGGGTCGGGGCTCCAGTCGGCCGCCCCCAGCTTCATGGCGACCTTGCCGTCGATGATGGCGGCATACAGGTTCTGCTCGGCCTTGACGATCTCGACCTTGCTGGCGCGGTGCAGTCCGAACTGCTTGCGGATATCGACCAGTTTCTTGATCTGGCCGCGCAACTGCCAGTCGTAGACGTGTTCCCAGAACAGGCAGGGGGTGCCGGGGTGGGTCAGGATGTAGGCGTAGCCAAGCATGATTTTCTCGCCGGGGAAGGGCCAGTGGCCCTGCTGTGAGCCCGTGTCATGGTTGTCGAGGAAGGTGACCGCGCGCTCCGGCCACCAGCCGATCAGGCCGCTTGGCTTGCCCGCCGCATCGCGCAGGCGCCAGAATTCCCCCTGCACCGCCACCTGCAGGATGCCTTTGGTGGTGAAGTCAAACGCCGCGGCGGTCTTGCCCGCCTTGTCGAGCCAGTCGCAAAGCACCTGCCGGTGGGCGTCCTGGTTGGGGTTCAGATAGGATCCGTTGAAGGACATGTTGGTCCAGATCTCGCCCACCGAGAAGCAGGGGGCGGTGGCCCGGTCGTAGATTCCCACGAATTCGGCGCCGTAGCCCTTTGAGAAGTCATAGCGCCAGCCGTCGAACCCCAGGCTTTTCAGCCACTTCAGCCATTCGATGATGTCGGCCTGGACGGTGGCGTTGGTGTGGTCGAGGTCGGGCGCCGCCGCGAAGTTCTCGCCGGTGTCGGGCCGCCCGGTGCCGCCATATTCGCCGCTGCAGATGCTCCACTGCTCCCATTGGGCCTTGCCCGAGGGGAAGTGGTAGATGTTCCAGATGCCGTTCTGGTCCTGCTTGCCGGCACAGCGATGGTTGACCACGATGTCGGCGATGGCCAGGATGCCGACCTCGTCGAGCCGCTTGAGGGCGGCCATCAGCTGGTCCCGTTCGCCGTAGAAGGTCGGACTGCCCTGGTTGCCCAGGTCGTAGTAATCACCCGGCAGGTAGCCCTGCGGGCTGACCGAACGGGAGACGGGAGGGAACCAGACCATCGTCACCCCGAGATCCGCCATGTCTTTGGCCCGGTCGCCGATCAGCTTGTACCATTTGCCGGGAACGCCGCCGTTGGTGCTGTTCCAGCCGAATCCCTGGAGCATGACCTCATGCCCGCCGGCCGCCCGTGGAGCGGCTCCTGCCGAGCTGGTCAGGAACAGGATGCCCAGGACAAGCAGGAAGAGGGTCAGGGAAAGACGGGCCTGGTACCGCATGTGTGCCTCCCGGAGACCGATTTCCCTCAGTATACCAGAATCCGGGGAACCAAGGCCAGGGGCGCCCGGTCCTGTCTGGGGGGAGCGTCCTCCCGGCGGGTTCTTCCACGGCAGGCGCTGGAACCGGCCGGCCCTTGCGACATCCGGCGACATGCCGCCGCCGGCCAGGACCGGTGGTCGACAGGCCCCGCCAGGGGGCCCTTTCCCATCGACGTCAGATTCGCCGAGCCTGGCCCCGCCTCCCTGCCATCCTGGAGGGTCGGCGAGACCCGGCCGCCCGAGGAGTGACCGTTGCCGCGGGTTCAGACCAGGGCAAACGCAAACCTTGAAACCGTGGTCAAAGCGGGAGGAGCTCCGCTCCTCCCGACCTCCTTGCCAGGGGCCAAAGGCCCCTGGACCCCTGTTGCCTGCCTGCCGAACGCTCCGCGTTCGGCAGGGCGCCCGCCCGCTTCGCGGACCCTCCCGACCGAGCGTCTCTTCTGCCAATGCAGGGGTCAGGCGTGCGTTTGCTCTGGGGTTCAGACCGGGTGCCTTGTCGGGGTGGACCAGCTGGGCTATCATGCCGGGGTGACTGCCAGCGCCTGGACGAGGATCCTGCCCCTGCCGCGAACCCTGTTCGGGCGGGCCTTCCTGTCGATCCTTCTGCTGTCCCTTCTGCTCGTCGGGGCCACCGTCGGATGGTTCTATCACCGGGCTTTCCAGCGGCTCGATCTCGAGGCCGCAGACCGGTTGCGGGCCGGGGCCCGCCTGCTGGCGGCGGAACTCGAGGCCCTGCGGGCGGAGGATGACCTGCCGGCGGCGCACCGCCTGCTGGAGCGGCGGTTCGGGGCCGGCCAGACCCTGGGCTGGATCCAGAACGTCTGGTGGGTCGACATGGGGGCCACGCCAACCCGTTTTTTGGCCTCCTTCTCGATCGAGACCGGCCCGCGCGACACCCTCCTGCCCCCGTCCCTTGACGAGATCGAAGACCAGATCTACGACGGCATCAACCTCCTCGACGGCGGCCGGCCCTACTTCCCCGACCCGTTTGCCCAGTCCTCGGCCCGCCGGTTCAAATCGATCCTGTGGCCGGTGCTTGACCGTGAAGGCTTCCTGGACAGCGTGATCGGCCTGGAGGCCGACCTGGAATATCTCGATCTGTCCATCGCCACGCGCCAGACCGCGCTCTGGGCCGTGATCCTGGCGGTGCCAATGTGCCTGGCGGCCTCGTGGCTGTTGGCGGGCGGCTTCACCCGCCGGATCGCCGTCCTGCTCGAGGATCTGGGCCGGCTCGAGCGGCGCGAGGCGGTGCCGGCCGAGGACCTCGGCATCCGCGAACTGGACGACCTGCGGCGCGGTCTGGCCGAACTCGGGCGGCGGATCGACCAGCGGGACCGCCACATCCAGGAAGTCCACGACGAGAAACTGCAGGAACTGTCCCTGCTCGGCGGGGCGATCGCCCACGAGATCCGCAACCCCCTGTCAGCCATCGAAATGCACCTCGGACTGCTGTGCCGCCGGCTGGGGGCCTCGCCCGAAGAGAACGAACCGGTCCGGGAGATCCAGGAGCAGATCGCGTCCATGAAGACCCTGGTTGACCGCTTCCTTGCCTATTCGCGACGGGTGGTTCCACAGGCGGGGCCCATCGACCTGCCGGTCCTGGTCAGGCAGGTCATGGAAAGGGCCGCGCGCGCGGGGACCCCGTTCGGGTGGTCGTGGCAGGGGCCGGCCGGGGTGACCGTGACCGGGGACGCCGCCCTGCTGGCCCAGGTGTTCGACAACCTGATCGCCAACGCCCGGGCCGCCCGCCCCGAAGGCCTCCAGCTCACCGTGGCGGTCGGGCGCGACGCCGGCCTGGTGGTGATCACCGTGACCGACAATGGGCCCGGGGTGCCGGCCGACCTGGCCGGGCGGCTGTTCACCCCCTTCGTCACCGGGCGCCCCGACGGGTTCGGGATCGGCCTCGCCCTGTCACGCAAGCTGGTCGAGGCCCACCATGGGCGGCTCCTCTACCGCCACGCCCCCGACGGCGGGGCTTGTTTTCTCATCGAACTGCCGGAGCATCCAGACTCATGCATATCCTGATCGTCGATGACCATGCCTCCCTCGCTCGCGGCCTGGCCGCCTTCCTGCGCCAGGAGGGCCACACCGCCGCGCTGGCCGCCAGTGTGGCCGAAGCCCGCCGCCAGCTGGCGGGACAGGACTTCGACCTCATCATCACCGACCTGAAACTGCCCGACGGCGAAGGTCTGGAGGTGATCCGCGCCGCCCGCGCCGCCCCCTCCGCCCCCGAGGTGATCCTGATGACCGCCTTTGGCTCGGTGGAATCGGCGGTGGAGGCCATGAAGCTGGGGGCCCTCGACTATCTCACCAAGCCGGTTCCGCCCGAGGAGTTCGCCTTCCGGATCGACCGCGTGGCGCGCCTGCGGCGCACCGCCCAGCGGGCCGAAACCCTGGAGCGGGCGCGGGACACCCTGCTCGAGGCGGCCGGCCTGGCCGATCCGCTCGCCGAGATCGTCGGGGAGTCCCCGGCGATTTCGGCGGTCAAGGACCTCATCCGCAAGGCGGCCGGATTCCCCTCGACCGTCCTGCTGACCGGAGAGACCGGTACCGGCAAGGAGCTTGCCGCCCGCGCCGTCCACGCCCTGTCACCGTGGGCCGATGGGCCGTTCGTGCGGGTGAACTGCGCCTCCATCCCCGAAACGCTGTTTGAGGCCGAGCTCTTCGGGCACGAGAAGGGCGCCTTCACGGACGCCCGCGAACGCCGCATTGGCCGGTTTGAGGCGGCACGCGGCGGCACCCTGTTTCTCGACGAGGTCGGTGAGGTTCCCCTGCACCTGCAGGCCAAGCTGTTGCGCGCCTTGCAGGACAAGGAACTGGTCAGGGTCGGCGGCACCGTGCCGATCAAGGTCGATACCCGCATCGTGGCCGCCACCAACCGCGATCTGGAGGCGATGGCGGCGGCCGGCACCTTCCGGCCCGACCTCCTCTACCGGCTGGCGGTCGTCCGCATCGCCCTGCCCCCCCTGCGGGAACGGCGGGAGGACGTCGGCCTGCTGGCCGAGCACCTGCTGGAACGCCTGCGCCAGGAGTTCGGCCGCCCGCGCCTGCGGTTCCCCCCGGCGGCGCTGGCCGCCCTGCAGGCCCAGCCCTGGCCCGGGAACATTCGCGAGCTGAAGAACGCCATCGAGCGGGCCGTCGTGCTGGCTGAAGGGGACGAGATATCCATCCCCCTCCCGCCCGTGGGAAACAGCTGGGGGGGGGAATCTTCCCCGCCGGGCCATGATGGTCCCCCCGCCGCTGGTTTCCCCGCTTTGGCAACGGGTGCCGGGTCCACGCTTCCCGGGGATGGCCCCCGCGCGGTTGGCGGAACGGGGGGAACCCACCGCCATCCGGCGGGGCAAGGAGGTACTTCCGACATCACGGCCGTCGGACCGGCCGGGCGGACGGAGGGGTCCAGCTCTCAACCATTCCCAGAAACGGAAAGGGGCCGGCCCCGACCGGCGGATGAAGACGGGTCGGCGGCGGGCGCGGGCCTGAATGCCGCCCTCGATGCCCTGGAACGGCGTCTCATCCTGGAGGCGCTGGCGCAGGCCGGCGGGGTCAAGGCCCGGGCGGCGGCCCTTCTGCGGATTTCCCGGCCCAACCTCGTCTATCGCATGAAGCGGCACGGCCTCCTCGACGGGCCGGGGGAGTCCTGACCGGCGAAGAAGACAGACCCCGGGAAGACCGGTCGTCTCCCCGGGGTCTGGTGGTCGGGTCGGCCAGCGGGATGTCCCCGGCGGCGGTCAGTTGAGGTTCGCCATGATCTTCTGGTAGGTCGCGTCGATCTTCTGGTTGGTTTCTGCGATCAGCTTCTCGAGTTCGGTCATGATCTCCTGATGGGAGGTCTCGACGGCGGCCTGGACGCGGGCCAGGTCCTCGGGCTTCAGCCTGGAGAACCGCTCCTTGAGCTTTTCCTGGCGGGCGGCGGCGTTCTTGGTGAACATCTCCTTGCGCTCCGCGATGCGGGCCTTGATCTGCTCGTATTTGGCGGTGATCTTCTTCTTGACCTCCTCTTTCCTGCCGGCGGAAGCGGCCGCGCCTTCCTTGCCTTCGGCGGCGCCCTGGCCCTTGAGGCGGCTTCCCCGTTGCCCCACTTTCTGCTCGAGCTTGCTCAGCCGCTCGATCAGCTTGTCGAAGCGCTGGCGGGCCCGTTCCAGGATCTTGGCCTTGCGCCCCTTGATCCGTTCGATGAGCTGGTCGGCGGACAGGGTCTTTTCCCGGTCCTTGCCGGCGGGGCCGGAGGGCCCGATCAGGTCGCCGCCCCCCTCGTCGTCAGCGGGGGTTTCGGCGAAGACGGGCAGGCAGAGGACCACCATCAGGACGGTCAGCAGGGTCACCAGAGTGCGTTGCATGGGTTTCTCCTTCCGTTGCGATGTTTCGGTCGCCTTCATCCATCAGATTCGCAACGGGCATGCCAGGAGCCAGGGGCCGATGGAAACGCTCATCCATGGCTGATCGACAGTGAGGGCGGGTGCGGCGGTGTTCACCTTTGGCCGGCCTTCCCCCCCCTGCCGTCCAGATCCGGACGCCCACCGTCCGGGAAGTTCCTCCAGGCCCGGCCGGTATCCCGGGGGAGTCTCAACCCCGGCCGCCGATCTGCCGATAGTCTGGAAGACCCTAGGCATGTCCCGAGGGGGAATCGCCATCAAAGAATCGCTGAAACAATTTCTGGGCCTGCTCCTGCTGGGGCAGGTGTTCCTGGTCGGCGCCATCGTCCAGGACCGCTCCCTGGTGACCGGCGACCGCGAGGAGGGACCGGCCCGGTATGCCATGCAGGCTTCCGGCACCGCCTCCGTCGTCGAGCGGGTGGTTCTGGTGCCGCCCCCCAGGCCTGCGGCGGTCGTTCCCGCCTCATCGTCTGCCTCCGGTACCGAGGCCGTTCCCGTCCCTCCGGCGACCGCTCCCGAGGAGATCGCCATCCAGGGCATCACCCACCGCGAAGAAGCCCCCTTCCAGAAACTGGAGATCGACCTGGCGGGTCCGGTGCGGTTTGCCAAGCTCACCCATCGCGGCAAGCTCCTCCGGCTCCGGGTCCAACCCCCCCTGACTCTCCTGGCCAAAGAGACCGCCGATGAGCTGGGCACGATTTTCCAGAAGTTCTCGCAGTACCGGGGGCCCCGGTACTCCGAATACGTGTTCTATGCCGGAGGAAAGATCGGGGAGCCCTACCTGGCCACCTCGGCGGCCGGGCTGACCCAGCTCGTGGTCCCCTTCCAGGCGAAGGACACGGAGTTTCCGCTTCAGGGCGGAGAGACCCTGGCCGAGGGGGTCACCTACTTCCGGGATCGCGTTCCCACCGCGGCGGGGCCCGCCGACGTCTTCATCCTGCGGGTGGAACCGTTCGAATCCTCGGTCAGCGTGGTTCCTGTGCTGGCCAACGAGGGCATCTGCCAGAAAGAGATTCTCAGCTCGATCGGCCGGCGCTACGACGCGGTGGCCGCCATCAACGGGTGCTATTTCACCCAGCGCGGCGACCCCATCGGCACCCTGATCATCAATCGCCGGCTGATCAGTTCGCCCCTCTACAACCGCTCGGTGTTCGGCATTTCCACCACCGGGACCCCCCTCTTCGGGAACCCCGACTTCTCGGGGGCGCTCGAGACGGGGACCAACCGCATCGAGATCGACGCGGTCAACCAGCCGCGGAGCGGGGACAGCCTGGTGATCTTCACCCCCGAGTTCGCCCGCAGTACCATGACCGCTGAGGCGGGGAAGGAACTGGTGCTGGTGCAGGGCCGCGTCGTGGGCATCCACGAGCGCGATGCGATCATCCCGCCCGACGGGGTGGTGGTCTCGGCTGGCGGCCGGAAGGCCGCCGCCCTCGACGGGGTGCGCCTGGGTGACGCCGTGACCCTCGACTACCGGATCAACCCGCCCTGGACCACGGTCCAGCACGCGGTCTGCGGGGGCCCCCGACTGCTCGCCGATGGCCGGATCGACATCAACGGCAAGCAGGAGAAGTTCGACCCCTCGATCACCAACGGCCGCCATCCCCGCACCGCGGTGGCCCAGACCTTCAACGGCGACCTGCTGTTCCTCGTGGTCGACGGCCGGTCGGCGCGCAGTGCGGGCATGACCCTGATGGAACTGGCCACCTATCTGAAACGGCTGGGAGGCCGCCACGGCATCAACCTCGACGGCGGCGGCTCTTCCACCATGCTCGTCAAGGGGCGGGTGGTGAACCGGCCCTCGGACGGAAGGGAACGACCGATTTCCAATGGCATCGTTATCACGAAAAACTGATCTCTGGCGCGTGCTCGCCGTGGTGCTGGCCGTCCTCGGAACGGGCTGGATGGCCGCCGCGGCCGACGAGGAGTTCCTTCCCCTGAAGGACGTGAAGGTCGGCATGAAGGGGTATGGCAAGACGGTCATTCACGGCCGGGAGATTGCCACCTTCACCGTCGAGGTCATGGGGATCCTGTCGAACAACAAGCTGAACGAGAACATCCTGATCTCCGGCCAATCCATCCTGGTCAAGGTGGGCGGCAAGGTGATCGAGGAGGCCGGCGGCATCGCGGCCGGCATGAGCGGCAGTCCTGTCTACATCAACAACCGCCTGGTCGGGGGCCTGAGTTCCGGCTGGGTGATGACCGACCACACGGTCGGCCTGGTCACCCCCATCGAGGAGATGCTCGACATCTGGGACTACCCGCTGACCAGCCGCGCCCCGGCCGGCGAGGACGAAGCCCCGATCCGCTGGGCCAGCGCCCGGCCGATCCGGCTGGGAACCACCTCCTTCACGCATTTGTGGGAAGTGGACGATCCCGCCGACCGCCAACGGTGCGGAATCCCCGCCGGGGATCCCCTGTTCGTGCGGGTGTCCTCCCCGGTGATGGTGCAGGGCCTCTCGGACAAATCCTTGCACGTGCTGAATCGACGGCTCAAGGGCCGGCACCTGCAGGCGGTCTCCGTTCCCCTGACCGCGTCCGCCCCCGCCCTGCCCGGTCTGCCTCCCGGCCAGGCCTCCCCCCGCCCGGCGGGGTCTGCCTCGGAAACCCTCGAACCCGGTTCCGCTCTTGGCGTCCAGCTGGCGCGGGGCGACATCAATCTGACGACCATCGGCACCCTCACCCATCGTGACGGCAAGCGCATTCTGGGGTTCGCCCATCCCTTCCTCAAGAAGGGGAATGTGTCTTTCCTGATGACCGGCACCCACATCTATCACAGCTTCTCCAGCGTGCAGATGCCGTTCAAGATCGGCGCCCCCACCGAAATGGTCGGGATCATCACCCAGGACCGGGAAAAAGGCATCGCCGGGGAGATCGGCCGGTTCCCCGCGATGGTCCCCATCCAGCTCGAGATCTCCGACAAGGACCTGAAGCGGTCGCGCAGTATCAACTACCAGGTGGTGTGCGATCCCACGGTGTTCATCTCGGTCATCGAATCGACGCTGATGCAGGGGATCGAGGAAGTCATCGACCGCGAAGGGGAAGGGACCGCCCTGCTGGGCATCGCCCTGGAGTGCGCCAACCCCGCCGGCAAGCAGTACCAGTTCCGGCGCGAGAACCTGTTCTATGCGAAAACCGACATCGTCGGCACCCTGGTCGACGAGGTGACTTCCCTGCTCGGCTCGGTCATCGACAGCGAACTCGAGGAGGTCTTCCCCACCCGTCTGATGCTGAAGGTGGAGGTGGAGAAGGCGCGCCGGACCCTGACGATCGAGAAGGTGGAGGTCAAGAACACCTCGGTCACCCCGGGCGGGGTTCTGGAAGCCTGGGTGACCATCCGGCCCTACCGGGAGAAAAGCCTGGTCCGCAAGGCCAAACTGCCGATCCCCCACGACATCGGAAAGGAGAACCTCACCCTGACCGTGTTCAGCCTCAACGCCAAGCTGGAGGACACCGTTCCCGCCGAAGACGGCAAGGAGACGGGCAAAGGGAAGGAAACCCGCCTGGAGGAGACCGCCGAGTCGTTCGAGGCCGCCATGGCGTCCTGGGTGAACTCGCCGAAGAATTCCGACCTGCTGTTCCAGCTGACCACCGAGGGCGAAGAGGTGAAGAAGGTCAAGCTCGGCAACAAGGACCTGGAGATCCAGCCGACCAGCCTGGTGGTGCTGGGCCGGGTCGATACCACCATCTCCCTCAACGAGGAATGAACCGATGATCCTCGTCCAGCTTGTGCGGGAATTCGTCGAACTGTTCGGCAGTCTGGCCATCCTGTTCCTGCAGTCGATCTACTGGACTCTGCACGGTATCAGGACGGGCCGGTTCGGGTTCAAGAACCTGATGGACCAGATGTCGCGCATCGGCGTCGATTCCTTCCCCATGGTCGCCATCACCGGCTTCTCGACCGGCGCCGTGCTGGTGGTGCAGATCGGCTACCAGTTTACCCAGCTGGGGGCCCAGCGGTACGTCGGCGGGGTGGTCAGCATGGCCATGGCCCGCGAACTGGCCCCCATCCTCACGGGGATCGTGGTCGCCGGCCGCGTCGGCAGTTCCATCGCCGCCGAGCTGGGCACGATGAAGATCACTGAGCAGATCGATGCCCTGGAGACGATGGCCACCAACCCGGTCGACTACCTGGTGGTGCCGCGGTTCTGGGGATGCACCCTGATGCTGTTCTTCCTGACCGTTTTCACCAACGTGATCGGCATGATCGGCGGCTCGATCGTGGCGGTCAACCAGATCGGGCTGACCCTGACCACCTTCGTCGATTCCATCCTGCAGAATCTCAAGATCCAGGACCTGATGGGCGGCCTGTTCAAGGGGCTGATCTTCGGGGCCCTGATCGGGGTCATCGGCTGTTACAAAGGGTTCACCACCGAGGGCGGGGCCGAGGGCGTCGGCAAGAGCACCACCGGCGCCGTCGTGCTGGCCATCATGTTCATCCTGGCCGTCAACTACTTCCTGACCGTCGGCATCAACAACTTCAACAACGCGTTCCTCTCCTCATGATCATCATCTCGAACCTCAACAAGCGGTTTGGTCCCAAGGAGGTGCTGAAAGGCATCAACCTGAAGATCTACGACGGCGAGTCGCTGGTCATCCTGGGGCCGTCGGGATGCGGCAAGAGCGTTCTGCTCAAGCACATCATCGGACTGCTGAAACCCGACGAGGGGCAGGTGCTGATCGACGGCGAGGATATCACCACCTTTGACCAGAAACAGCTCGACGCCCTGCGCATGCGCATGGGCATGCTGTTCCAGTCGGCCGCCCTGTTCGATTCGCTGACGGTCGAGGAGAACATCGCCTTCGGCCTGCGCAAGCACACCAACCTGTCTGACCTCGCCATTCACCACATCGTCTCGGAAAAACTGGAGATGGTCGGCCTGCCCGGCTCGAACCACCTGATGCCCTCCGAGCTGTCGGGCGGCATGCGCAAGCGCGTCGGGCTGGCCCGGGCCATCGCCATGGAACCCGAAATCATCCTCTACGATGAGCCGACCACCGGTCTCGACCCCATCATGACCTGCGCCATCGACGAACTGCACCTCAGCCTGAAGGAGCGCCTCGGAGTGACCTCGATCGTGGTCACCCACGACCTGCAGTCCGCCTACCGGATCGGCGACCGGATGGCCCTCCACTACGGCGGCCGCATCGTCGCCATCGGCACCAAGGAAGAGATCCTCCATTCTCCCGACCCCCTGGTCCAGCAGTTCATCCGGGGTGAAGCCAAGGGCCCCATGACCCTGCTGTAAGGTCTTGACACTGCACAGGAGCCTCACATGAACTCGACGTTCAAGGTAGGATTGCTCACGCTGGCCGCGGCCGCCCTGCTCATCTACATGATCTTCGTCATCGGGGATCTGCGGCTGACCGAGCAGGGCTACCGCTTCGCGGTCACCTTCTACACCGTCAACAGCCTCACCGTCGGTTCAAGTGTCTCGATGGCGGGCGTCAAGATCGGCAAGGTCGAACGGATCGAGATCAACGACGACCAGGTGTTCGTCCACGTCTACATCCGCGACCAGCGGCACAAGATCCGGCGCCGCAGTACCTTCACCATCGGCACCGCCGGCCTGATGGGGGAAAAGTTCGTCGAGATCATTCCCACCCGCGATCAGAACTCCCCGTATGTGTTCGACAAGGCGGTGGTCGAAGGCACCGATCCCACCCGCATGGAGGAACTGTTCGACCAGGGCAACGAGCTTTTGAAGAAACTGCAGGGCCTGGCCGCCTCGGCCAAGGACATCGTCGGCGATCCCGAACTGAAGGCCAGCACCAAGGCCATCTTCAAAAACGCTGAGACCGCCTCGGAAAAGGTCAAGGAGATGCTCGAATCGGTGCGGAACAAGACCGACAGCATCGTCGCCAACCTCGACGACATTCTGAAGCAGGCCCGCGACGAGGTCGCCCTCAACCGCGAGAATCTGCGCGGCATCGTCACCAACATGAAGGACTTCAGCCAGAAGCTGAACGACATCGCCGGCGAAAACAAGGAGAACCTCGGCGAGATCGTCGACAACATCCGCGACGTGTCCGACCGCCTCGACCAGATGATCGCCGATCTGAACAAGGACCGCAAGATGACCACCGACCTGCGGGCCACCGTCGAGTCCCTGCGCAAGGCTTCCGACAACGCCAAGGAGATCAGCCGCGAGGTCAAGGAGATCATCACCGAAAAGGACATCCGCAGTAAGATCAAGACGGGCCTCGACGACGCGCACAAAATCGCCCAGGCGGTCGACAAGGTGTTCCTCAACATCAAGCAGACCCGCATCGACTTCAAATACCTGCTCCGGTACAACAAAGAGGACGACACGTTCTTCTCCGACATTCTGGTTGACCTCTATCCCAACGAGAACAGCTTCTACCGCATCGGGGTCGAGGACATCGGCGGCGACCCGCTGTTCAACCTGATGCTGGCCCGCGACGCGCAGCAGCGGCTGATCAAGCGCGCCGGCGTCATCAGCTCGAAGGTTGGCCTCGGCCTCGACTACCAGTGGGCGGAAGACATCTCCTACAGTCTCGACTTCATCGACACCCGTGACCCGACCGTGCGGTTCACCAGCGCCTACGCCATCCGGCCGGGCCTGAAGTTCCAACTGCGGGTCGATGACATCACCGACGAGAAGGACATCAACTTCGCCATCGAGTACAAGTTCTGACGGGCCGGGAAACCTTCGCATGAGCCAGCACCAGAAACCCCGCATCCTCCTGGTGTCGACAGGAGGGACGATCACCATGCTCGCCGACGGCGAGGGCGGGTTGTCGCCCTGCGCCGACGCCGGCATGCTCCTGGAGCGGGTGCCCGAACTGCGGTCGCTGGCCGTGGTCGATGTGCTCCCCCTGGTCAACGTCGACTCGAGCAACCTCCAGCCCGCCCTGTGGGTCCGGCTGGCCCAGGCCATCTACGAGCGGATGCCCCTCTACGACGGGTTCGTGGTCACCCATGGCACCGACACCATGGCCTACACGGCGGCCGCCCTCTCCTTCCTGCTCCAGGAACTGCCCAAGCCGGTGGTCATCACCGGGTCGCAGGTGCCGCTCGAGGACCTGGGCTCGGACGGCCGGTCCAACCTGATCAACGCCTTCCGGGTGGCCACCCTCGATCTGGCCGAGGTGGCCCTGGTCTTCGGCTCGCTGATCATCCGCGGGCCGCGGGCCAAGAAGACCTCGGTCTTCGACATGCAGGCCTTCACCAGCATCAACGCCCCCCCGCTCGGCACGATCGGCCTGACCATCCGTCTGCAGAAGCCGTTCCGCCAGCGCAGTAAGCGCAAACCCCTGCTGTGCGCCTTTCTCGACCCTGACGTGGCCATGGTTCCGGCCTACCCCGGCATCCGGCCCGCCGTGGTCGATTTCCTGACCTCGACCCACCACGGCCTCGTGCTCGAGGGCTTTGGTTCGGGGAACCTGCCCACCGAGGGCGAGGCTTCCCTCTGTCCGGCCATCGCGGCGGCCACCGGGCGCGGGGTGCCCGTGGTGGTCTGCACCCAGTGCATGGTCGGGTCGACCGAGATGGAACTGTACCAGGTCGGGCGGGCGGCCCTGCAGGCCGGGGCCATCCCGGCCATGGACATGACCCCGGAGACCACCCTGGTCAAGCTGATGTGGGTGCTCGGGCAGGCCCGGGACCTGCCCACCGTGGAGTCGATGATGCTGAAATCGTTCGTCGGGGAGGTTCACGAAACCGGATGAGCGCCAGGCGCTGTCCCTCGTGCGGAGGGGAGAACCGACCCGATGCCGCCTACTGCACCCTGTGCGGCGGCGAACTGACGGGCGGCGGACTCGATGCCAGAGGCCGCCTGCTCTTCTTTTCCACCCCCTTTGTCTTTCTGCTGGCCGGCATCGCCTTCGCCCTCGACCTCGGCCTGCCCGACCCGGTCAGCACCGGCGTCGGCATCGGGGTTTCCATCCTCGGCCTGTCCTATCTCGTGGTGGGGGGCGGGGCCTGGATCGTCTGCCGGAGCTTCGACCTGCCTTTCGGGCCCACCATGCCCTGGCGGGCCGGGGTGTTCGGCACCTTCCAGCTCATCGCCGCCGCCCTGCTGGCCCAGCCTGTCCAGGAACTGCTGATGCCCGACGGGTTCCCCCGCCTGACCTTCGCCGACCAGGACCGGCTGAGACTGGGTCTGGTCTTCGCCCTGTTCCTGCCCCTGCTGGGGCTCGGCCTGGCCCTGCTGATCCTGCGTGACCAGCCGGCCGGGACCGGATCGGGGGTTCCCTGGTGGCGGCGCCTGAGCCGGTTCGGGGCGGCCCCGGTCTTTCTTGGCACCGTCGTGGCCGGGTTCCTCCTCGTGCAGGTCCTGCCGGAACACCGGCGGGAGTTGTTGTTCGCGCGTCTGGGAGCCGAGTTCTCCCAGATCCCCCCCGCTCTCGAGAACCTGGAGCGGTCGCTGGCGGCCAAGCCTGACTACCCGCCCGCCCTGCACCTGCGGGGTCTTCTGCTGGTGGCCGGGGCCGACCGGGAACGGGCGGCCAGCGGACTCCGGGACCTGGAGCTGGCCGCCCGTCTGGCGTCGGCGGATGCCCGGCTCTGGCTCGACCTGGCCCTGGCCCTGCACCAGTTCGGCCGGCTCGAGGAGGCCGAGGCCGCCGCGTCGGCGGCCGCCGACCTGAAACCGTTCGACCCGGCGCCGTGGACGACCCTGGCCGACATCCGTCTGCGGCTTGGCGATGGGGACGGGGCGGTGCGGGCCTACCGGGAGGCCCTGAAACTCGATCCGGAAGACCCCCGCACCCTGAACAACCTGGGCTATACCCTCCTCGAGCTGGACCGCGACCTGGGGACCGCCCTGGAGCTGGCCCGCGCCTCGGTGAAACGTCAGCCGGACCATTTCTCCAACCTGGACACCCTCGCCTGGGCCCTCTACAAGAACGGCCAGACCGGGGAGGCCTACCAGACGATGCTCCAGATCAAGGAAGCGGTGGGTTCGGTTTCCGCCGAGATCGATTTCCACATGGCCGTCATCAGCCACGAGATGGGCTTGCTGGCCGATCCGCGCCGGACCCTGGAGGAATTGTGGCAGAGGCCCGAGGTGCAGTCCGACCCCATCCTGCGCCGGTCGGTGACCGCCGCCATCGCGTCGCTGGGCGTTTCCATCCGGAGCGAGGAGGAGGGAACGGCGTCGTCCGGTGCCGCCCTCCCGGGGGGGGCATGGGCTTCCGGAACCGGTGACACGCTGTTCCGGCCCGTCCCGGCCGCCGCCGGGAACGCCTCCGCCGGGGCCGTTCCGGCCGAAGCGGGTTCCGCCGGATCTCCCGGCCAGGGGCCTGCCGCGGCGACTCCGGCCGCCGCGGTATCCTCCCCGGCCGTGGTCGTTCCTTCCGGGGAAGACCGCCCATGACGCGCCGCTCCGCCTGCTTCCGCCAATGGGCCGGCCGGGCCTGGGCCGTCCTGGGGTTCCTGCTGTTTGTCCCGCTGGGGGCGGGAGCGGCCCTGCACGTCGATACCAGCTATGCCGGCCGCTACCAGGGCGCTCCCGAGTATGCCAAGATCCTGGCCGACCTGCCCTTCGTCTACCAGGAGGCCCAGCAGAAGATCAACCATGCCCTCGGCCTGCCGTTTGTCGACGACCTGGCGGTCATC
>CAZKPI010000025.1:18546-18804 GCA_964554555.1 uncultured bacterium | reverse complement strand
CGGCGCCCTGCGCCCCGCCCTGGCCAGCCTCCGGCCCAGCGTCGCCGCCCCCGCCGTCCGCGGCAACAAGGTCCTGACCGCCCAGACCTCCGCCCCCGGCCTGGACCGGCAGGCCGAGGAACTCTTCCCCATCGGCCGCGGGTTCGAACTGGGCGTGCCCGCCGGCCGACTGCAGGCCGACGTGGCCCTCGCCCTGGCCATCCCCGCCGAGCTGGTGGGCAGTGGCGCGGCCCTGTTCCGGTACGACGAGGAGCAAGG
>CAZKPI010000025.1:17079-18531 GCA_964554555.1 uncultured bacterium | reverse complement strand
TCCCGCACCGCCAGCGACGGCCGGCTGACCGCCGCGACGGCCCGGGGCGGCCTGTATGCGGCCCTGCAGGACCGCCTCGCCCCGCGCCTCAGCCTGGCCACCGTCGTCGACGAGAACACGCCCTTCACCACCAACCGGCCGGAACTGGCCGGCCGCCTCGACGAGGCCGGTTCGGGCCTTGACCCGGCCGGACTCCAGGCCCGGATCGACGACGGTCCGGCCCAGCCTGTCCTGGTACAGCCCGACGGTTCCTTCCGCTTCGTCCCCGTGGTGCCGCTGAACGGCGGCCGCCACACCCTCACCCTCGAAGCCGCCGACCGGTGCGGCAACCAGGCCCGCCTGGCCGACATCCGGTTCGCCGTGGCGGTTCCCCTCCAGATCTCCGAGATCGTTCCCTTCCCCAACCCGGCCAGCCGGCGGATGGTTCTGCGCATCACTGCCAACCGCAACGACATCGCGGAAGGCCTGGTCGAGGTTCACCTGTACGACACGGCGGGGCACAAGATCCGCACCTTGAGCGGGGTCCGCCCCGTCCGCGAGGCCTGGGGCGCCTCGACCCGGTTCCTCTACGACGTCCCCTGGGATCTCACCAACGAGGATGGGGAAGACGTCGCCAACGGAGTCTACATCGCCCGTATCGTCCTGACCGATCCGGACAATGCCGAGCGCCGGATCAGGCAGACCCACAAGATCGCGGTGCTGAGGTGATCGCCATGCACACCCATCAAGTCCAACCGGCACGGTTCCCCTTCCTCGCGCTGGGGCTGGTCATCGCCCTCCTCGCCGCCCTCGGCTGTGGGGGAGGCGGAGGAGGCGGCCGCCAGACCCTGCCCGGTGAGAACCCGGTTGGCCCCGGAACGGGCACGGGAACCGGCACTGGCACCGGCACCGGGACAGGCACCGGGACGGGCACCGGCACCGGGACGGGGACAGGAACGGGAACCGGCACCGGAACCGCCAGCCCCTCCCAACTGCTCGCCGAAGGCTGGAGCAACATGTCTTCCAGCCAGTATGCCAATGCCATCGCCAAGTTCCAGGCGGTGACCACCAGCCCCAGCGCCACCGCCGCCGAGAAGGCCGAGGCCTACAACGGCCTGGGCTGGGCGCGCGGCAAGGCCTACGGCATGGTGTCCGGCCTGGCCGACTTCACCCAGGCCGGTTCCCTGCCTGAATCCCGCCTTGGCCTGGCCTGCGCCCTGGTCCAGCGGGGGTCGGCCGCCGACATCCAGCAGGCGGTGACCATCTTCGAGGAGCTGGGACTCGGCAACACCGCAACCACCCTGTCGCTGGTCCACACCTCGATCGGGGTCACCTCGGCCGAGGCCCATGCCATGCTGGCCTATGCCTACTACGCCCGCAACTCGGGCGACGACGCCGCCAAGGCCCGCGACCAGATCGTCGCGGCACGACAGATGGACACCTCATCGACCTCGCCGGTTTTCCAGATCTACA
>CAZKPI010000025.1:16843-17069 GCA_964554555.1 uncultured bacterium | reverse complement strand
GGGACTCCCAGGACTGACCTGAGAGAACGGTCACAGAGAAAGGGAGTTAGGGGGGACCGCCCGGGCCGGCTGGCCCGGGCGGTCTGTCGATGGGCGAACCCTGGCCGGCTCTTGTCCAACCGCCCCTGGTCTGTCGCCACGGCTTTGTTCCCTTCTTCCGGCCAACCCTCAAGCTTTCCTGGTCACGCCAGGAATGCCCTGAACCTCTTCGCCGCTCCCCCCTTTC
>CAZKPI010000025.1:15986-16793 GCA_964554555.1 uncultured bacterium | reverse complement strand
CGGGCCCCTCGCCTTCCCCTCTTTTTTCAATCAAACCTATGGGAATCACGCCCCGGTGCCGATGATTTGACCTGGATAATTCTATTTTCATGGCTGGTTGGCCGTGGAGGATGGTTGTATGAGCAGACAGACGATCCGGCATCGGAGTCTCATTCCGCTGGCAATGGTCACCCTGGGGATGCTTCTGGTCGGCATCCCCGGCTGGTCGGCGATTCTCAACCCGACCATCACCATCACCAACGACGTCAATGGTGACGGGATCGCCGGGATCGGGGACAGCCTCACTTTCTCCTGCCGGTCAACCAACGTCACGGCCGGGGTCACCCCCTACGTCGATCTGTCGGCCCTGGGGAACTCCCGCTTCTACCTGCCGAACATCGTCTCGAACTGGTACAGCGCCATCTTCTCCCTCAATGCCCCCCGCGCCGTCGACAACAGCACCTTCGGCCCCAACTTCTGGGATGACGACGGCCCCTCCGGCCCCGGCAACACGGTCAGCATCGATGTCCAGCCCCCCACCTCGCTCCTGGGCATCACCCTGGACCCCGCCGCGGCAACCGGCGTCGGCGGCGTCTACAAGAACGGCGACCACCTGCGGTTCACCATCACCTTCACCGACGCCGATGCCGTGGCCGTTCCCGCCCGGATCGAGGTCTACGCCGACCTGACCAACCTCGGCATGGGAACCAACGTCAGGCTGAACACGACCGCCCCGGGCACCGGCCTCTATTCCTTCGACCAGATCATGGCGTCCGGCCGGGAGAAGATCGGCGACACCTTCTCCATCCTGGCCATCGACGATGCCGG
>CAZKPI010000025.1:12545-15969 GCA_964554555.1 uncultured bacterium | reverse complement strand
TACGACACCCGGGTCCCGGAGTTCCAGTCCTGCACCCTGACCAATCTCAGCGGCGGTTCCTACGTCCGGCCCGGCGACCAGGTCAAGGTGACGGCGATCGTCCGGAATTACGACAACGACCGGGTCTATGCTTCCCAGTCCGTTCTCCTCCCCGGCGGGGAGGAAGAGATGACCAAGGTGTCGGGTTCCACCATCGGTGACACCGCCACCTACGAATTCATCACCGTGGTGGCTTCAGGAACCAACCTCGACAGCAACTTCGTGCGCTTCTCGGTGCGGGCCGTTGACGACGCCGGCAACGAGTTCACCCGCTACACCAACGCCCTGGCCTTCGACACCATCCCGCCCGGGTTCGCCGACGCCAACGTCACCATCCAGGAGAAGGGCGGCATCATCGACGGGATCACCGCCATCATCGGGGACACCCTGTATTTCCACGGCAATCTTTCCCAGGTCTTCACCGACGTCACGGTGACCATCGACCTGTCCAGCATCGGCGGCGTCAGCAACCAGATCATGGAACTGGCCCCTGGTTCGACGACCTTCAAGCTGTACTACGACGTTCACCAGTATACGTCCGAGAACAACATCCCCCGAGCGTTCACGGTGAAGGCCTACGACAAGGCCAACAACGTCGTCTACCAGTACACGATGCCGGTCATCTACGTGGACAACCTGCCGCCCACCATCTCGGGCGGTCAGCTCCAGAAAGTCACCACCGGCGGCGGCGCGGCCAAGCTCAACGACGTCATCGGCATCCAGGCCAACGTCAGCAATCTCGACGGCGGGGCGGTCTGGACCGACCTCTGCCAGGTGGGCGGCGCGGCCAGTACCACGTTGTCCCCGTCCGGCGGAACGACCTACCGGATCGAACACACCATCACCGCCCCCGGCGGCACCTGCACCCCAATCGACACCTCGAAGTCCTACCGCATCTACGCCTACGACGACGCCGGCAACACGGTCTACACCGACACCAACACCTACTCGATCGACAACGACCCCCCGGTGATCACCGCCGCCACCTACACGGTCTCCCCCCCCCTCTCCGCCACCCATCCCTGGGTCAAGGTCGGCGACACCGTCACCTTCCTGGTCAGCCTGGCCAACTCCGGCACCACCCCCCATGACGGGGAAACCGTCTCGATGAACCTGACCGCCCTGGGCGGCGCTTCCAACCAGGCCCTGACCTACGACGGGGTGGGCACCTTCACCCACCAGCTGGTGGTGACCAGCGGCGCCCTCAACACCGACACCGCCTTCACCGCGGTCGCCAAGGACAACGCCGGCAACACCGACAGCCGCGGCATCATGGTCCACGTCGACAACTCCCCCCCCACGGTCGGACCGATGACCGTCAACTTTCTCACCGACATGACCAAGGCCGGGGCGGTCAACCTCGGCGACCGTCTGGAATTCATCATCCCGGTGGCCGAACCCGACCTGGGCACCTGCACCATCGACCTGTCGCTGGTCGGCAGTGTCAGCACCTCGATCATGAACTACGACACGGTTCTGGGCCGCTACTACCTGATCCTCGACACCGCCACGGCGACGGTCGAGAACAGCGCCTACGTGTTCCGGGCCCAGGTGACTGACAAGGCCGGCAACACGATGAACAGCCTGTCGGGCACCTTCGAGGTCGACTGCGTCCTGCCCGTGCTGAACTACGCCTCGGCCACCTTCCAGAACCTGGTGGGCGGGGCCACCGCGGCCAACATCGGCGACAAGATCACGATCACCGCCAGCGTCGATCCCGTGCGGCTCGACGGCGGCACCCCCATCGTCAACCTGACCGCCATCGGCGGCAATGGGGCCCAGATCCTGTATGACGACGGCGCCCACGATGACGGCGCCGCCGGCGACGGTCTGTACGGGTTCACCCAGACCATCCTGGCCGGCACCACCGACGGGGCCACCGCCTCGTTCATCGTCCAGATCACCGACAACTGCGGCAACCGCGTCGCCCGGACCACCGAGGCCTACTTCATCGACAACAAGCCTCTGGCCTTCAGTTCCTGCGTCGCCGCCCAGACCTACGACAACAACGGCAACACCGTGGTCGATCTCGACGGCTATTTCACCACCTACCCGCAGTATGCCACCGACGTCGTCCAGCTCACCATCAAGATGACCGGCGCGGCGACCGACTACGGACAACTGACGGTCGACCTGCGGCCCCTCGGCTATTCCGACACCGCCCGGGTTCTTCCCATCACCACCACCGACGTGGGCGGCTGGACGGCGGTTGCCACGTTCTCCCCCATCCCGGGCTCCACCAACCGGGTGTACACCGCCTTCCAGCTGAGCCTGACCGACGCCAACGGCAACACGGTCACCGCCACAACCACCCCGACCCTGATGATTGACAACCTGCCCCCGACCATCCAGGTCTACCCGATTTCCTGGGTCCTGGACAACGGCCGCCAGAACGAGGCCAACGAGGGCGACGTCATCCAGTTCAAGGTCCGCTGCAACAACCACGACGGCATCCTGCCCCAGCTCGACCTGGCCGCCCTCTATCTCGAAAATGGCCTGCCGACGCCCTCCCCGATTTTCTTCACCACCGGCGGCCCCAACGAATACACCCTCAACTGGACGGTGCCGGCCGGCCTCGGCACCCTGGCCTCCCTGCCCCTGCTGATCTACGACCAGTCGGGCAACCAGGCGGTCGGCTACACCAACGTCATCCGCTTCCTGTCGAAGAGCCCCAGCATCGCGGCCTTCCCCGCCTCCCGCTGTGACCTCGCCTCCGACGCTGTCCCCCTGGCTCTCCCCAACAAGATCGTCAACCCCGGCGACCAGGTGAAGATCACCTGCACCCTCACCTCGGCCTATAACCTGACCAATTCGCCCCCCGCCACCGTCCTGGTCGATATCCGCTCCCTGACCAACAGCGGCGCCGACGACTGGGCCTCGAGCTACTACGACGGCAACTCCAGGACCTTCTGGATCCCCCTGGGGTATCGCGCCGCGGTGGGCAGTGGCGGGCCGTTCATCTACGACCAGGTCTTCACCGCCTCGGCGGCCAAGGCCGACGCCTTCCCCGCCTCCTTCGCGGTCAAAGTGGTCCACCCCGACACCAACGCCATCGTCACCGCCTCGGCGACCATCGAATGCGATCCTGCCGACCCGTTCGGCATCGACACCCAGGTTCCCTACTTCTCGCAGGCCAACCTCTTCCTGATCAACGACATGGGCGACAACCTGGCCACCAACACCGCCAACATCGGCGACACCCTGCGGGCCTGGGCGGTCATCGAGGACTTCCCCGACCCCGGCTCGGTCACCGCGGCCATCTGGGTCGGCGGCATCGAGGTCTACCGCACCCCCCTCACCCAGATCTTCGAGACCAAGGAGTGGGAGGCCACCTTCACCATCGGCACCGGCACACTCAGCGAGTGGCTCGCCTGCAACGCCGCCG
>CAZKPI010000025.1:0-12526 GCA_964554555.1 uncultured bacterium | reverse complement strand
TACGCCACCGACAACGCCGACAACCTCGGCTACAAGGCCATCACCTCGAACCTGACCATCGACAACGATCCCCCGGTCATCCTCGGCGGCCAGATCTTCATCCAGCCGGGCGGCACCTCGCCGGCCCAGAACCCGACCTCCTGGACCGCCAATATCGGCGACGGCTACGCGGCCACCGCCCTCCAGGGCGACCACCTCAACAACGACGCCATCGTGGCCTCGCTGAGCGTCTCCAACTCCCTCGACCTCACCGGGCGGGGCATGGCCTGGGTCGATCTCACCCCGATCCTGGGCACCAGCACCTTCAAGATGAACGTGACCGGCAGTCGGGCCCTGAGCCCCAAGTTCGAGCTGGCCACCCCGACCATCGAGTTCGCCAGCTACACCCTGAACCTGTTCGTGCGTGACCCGTCGGGCAACAAGGCGGTCTGGCCGGTCGATGTGGCCGTCGATACCACGCGCCCCTTCCTCACCACCGCCTTCTACGACGGTTCGATCCTGACCCTGCAGTTCAACGAGACCCTCCACATCGAGTCGGGCGGCGCGGGCTTCGACCAGACCAAGGTCCGGATCGGCCGGACGATGGACCACAAGGCCCCCTGGTATGCGTCGAACATCGCCACCCTGACCCTCGCCGACGGGGTGCTGGAATACGCCGACACCAACGTCGTCCGCATCCAGATGGCCTCCACCACCAAGGCGGTCATCTCCGACCGGGGCACGAGCAGTCGCTACGACTCCATCGGCCACGACAACCAGGCCGGCGGCTGGGAAGACCCGACCGCCCCCCAGTCGGCCCGCCAGCCGATCGCCCGCGACATCGCGGGCAACTGGCTGAAGCCCTCCCCGCTGTTTCTGGCCACCCAGACCGTCAACGTGACCACCGTCTACACCAACCGGCCAAAGCTGGTGGGGGGCTACTATCGCGCTGACAACCCCACCGATGCCCAGTACCTGATCCTCAACTTCGACAAGGACATGGACATCACCACCATCAGCACCGACACGCTGAAGGCCCTCGCCATCTGGAAGAACCGCGGCAGTCCCGATGACACCTACGCCAGCCGCTACCGCTTCTATTGGAGCGCCGCGCACGACTACGTCCTGCCCCGCGTCACCGAACTGTCGACGCAGGTGCGTCTGCAACTCTCGCAGGAGGCCCAGGACTGGATCGCCCTCAACTACGGCAAGAACGGCACACAGATCAACTTCCAGGTCGATGACAACACCCCGCCCCTGATCCGCGATTTCCAGGGCAACCGGGTTGTGCCGATCCCCTACTTCAACGCCACCCCGGCCACCCTGATCCCGCTCCAGGCAGGGTTCTCGATCCAGAAGAACTCCAGCCTGGATCTGACCGGAACGATCGCCTCGATGCCGATCCTGACCCTGAACTTCCAGGGGGCGGCCGACGCCCGGCGGGCCCGGCTGTACAGCGACGGCTACTCGGCCGACAAGTATTCGATCGTCCTCAATACCAATACGCCGGTGGACCTGTCCCGCATCTACCTCTACCAGAGATCTGACGGGACAGGGGGCTACTTCCCCCTCAACAGCTCCATGGTTGACTCCGCCCTCTTCAAGACCCTCAACCCGAATTTCGCTTCGACCACCGTCCGCATCCCCCTGAAAACCGAAGCCCTCCAGATCATGCTGAGCTGGGGCTCGACGAAGTTCTACCTGGCGGCCACGGCCGGCGCGTTCAAGGACCTGTGGGGGAACGACTCGCTCCGCTTCCCCGAGACCGGCACCACCGCGGAGGAGATCCCCGACGTCGACTTCCCGTCGGGATTCTCGGCCGCCCGCATCCGGACCCTGGCCATGGCCCCCCTGATCGACGTGGGCAGGCACACCCTCGATGACGACCCCGTCAAGAAGCATCTGTTGAAAGGCTTCGATCCCAGACTGCTGACCTACGAGGTCACCTTCGACACGGCGACCATCTCGGGCAACGTGGCGGTCCCCATCGACCGGACGTTGATCCCTGAACTCGAGTTCATCAACCAGCTCGACAACTCCGTCATCGACACCGCCAGTTTCACGGGGTGGTTCGACCAGAAGATGGGCGCCGAGACGAAGACCGGGGCACGGTTCGTCAATCTCCTGGACTTCAGCGACGGGAATCTGCAGAGGGTTCCCTGCTTCGTCCGGGTGAAGAACTTCCGGCACATCTATTGGGAAAGCCCCCCCTTGCCGCTGGCCCCCGGAGAGGCTTCCCAG
This sequence comes from uncultured bacterium, assembly GCA_964554555.1. Taxonomy (GTDB): domain Bacteria; phylum Muiribacteriota; class Ozemobacteria; order Ozemobacterales; family Ozemobacteraceae; genus Ozemobacter. Next base: position 10,306 of record CAZKPI010000025.1, on the reverse strand, counting down.
ACCTACAACCTGGCCGACAAGGACGAGTCGGTGGTCGGTTTCTCGCGCACGGCCTCGATGACCCCGACCCTCGACAACCGCGATCCCGTCGTCGCCACGTTCACCCCGATGGGCGTCATTCCCATCACTCCGGCCGGCACGGCGATCTTCAAGGTCACCTTCGACGAACCGATGGACCCCGACCGCGGCGTCTACCCGACCCTGGCTCTGAAGCAGGGGAGCGTCGCCGTCATGACCTTCACCTGTACCGGCATGGAGGGCGACCGCACCTTCGTCTTCGCCAACAACGCCGCCTTCAACGAGGCGACGGCCCAGGGCGACGCCTACTACGAGGTCACCGGCGGCCGCGACCAGGCGACCAACCCCCACCTCACCACCAGCTCCGCCCAGCCGGTCACCATCCGGTCGAAGGGCCCGGTCATCACCCTGGTCAACCTCGAAACGATGCAGGGGACGGTCGACCCGACCAAGATCCTGTATGGCCAGCCGTTCAGCTCGGTGGTCATGCCCGGCGTCGCCACCATCACCGTCACCCTCGACGGGTCGGGCATCGCCACCCCCTCGGTGGTGAAGTTCTACGAAGGGGTCACCGTGGTGGCCAGCCTGGCCATGCAGCCGCTGACCGGTTCGGCGCTCACCTACTACGCCCGCTGGGACGACTTCCTGCTCGCCCACCCGACCACCCCCCGCACCCTCGAACTGCGGTTCTTCGACCAGCAGGGGAACGAGGGTTCCAAGCGCGGCTCGGTCATCTACGACACCCAGCCCCCGACCGTCACCTCCTGGAACTTCAGCAACGTCCTGACCTATGGCGGCAAGGCCTACTTCAGCCCGGCCGTGAAGGGGTTCGTCAAGATCGACGTCGGCGGCCCGCTCTCGGGCCAGACCCTGCGCATCGCCATGTCCGACCAGACGATCACCAATCCGGCCACCACCGCCATCGCCCTGGCCCAGGCCGGCACCCTCTACAGCGTCAGCTGGAACGGCGTTTCCCCGGTCTCCAACTCGGTGATCGACGAGGGGGAATACACCCTCTCGGTCGTCGATGCCGCCGGCAACCTCGGGGTGGGCACCCGCGCCACCGCCACCCTCGTGCTCGACAAGACCCCGCCCAGCGACCTGTCGATCGTCGCCCAGAACTCGGACGGCGTTACCGTCACCCGCTGTAACCCCACCGTGTCGTCGCTCACCTTCCGTGTCACCACCCTCGACACCAGCCTGGGCGGCGGCCGCTCCCTGGTGCGCATCAAACAGGGCGGGGTCACCATCCGCGACCTGTATCTCGCCGATGCCGGCGGCACCGCCCCCGCCATCGACCTGACCGCGGTCTGGGACGGCAAAAACAGCACCGGGGTCCTGGTGGAGGACGGCAACTACCAGATCTATGTCCTCGACCTGGCCGAGAACTCGTATGACCCGGGCCTGACCATCACCGTCGTCACCTCGCCCTTCCGCGTGACCGCGGCAACCCAGGTGGACAAGTATTCGGCCCGCGTCACCTTCTCCCATGATGTCATCTCCACCGCTCAGGTCGGGAACTTCGAGCTGACCAGCGCCCTCAGCGCCACCCCGGTCATCGCCAACTCCATCACCGTGAGCGGGAAGGAGGTGACCCTGACCTTCGGCACCGCCTTCACCCACAACACCCTGTACACGATCACCGCCGTCACCGGCCTGGAGAGCGCGGACGGGGCGCAGGTTCAGAGCGGCTACAACAAGGCCCAGTTCACCGCCGACACCCAGGCGCCCCTCATCGCCAACTACACGTTCGAAGGCATCACCAGCCAGAAAGAAGTGAACATCGTCTACGACGAGCAGGTGACGGCCACCTCGGCCACCACCATCGGCAACTACACCCTGCAGTCCAGCACCGGCACCATCGTCATCTCGGCCATCACCATGCGGTCCGACAACAAGTCGGTGAAGATCACCGCCCTCGAGAACCTGGCCGAGGGGCAGAACTACACCATCAGCGCCAGCGGCGTCGAAGATCTCTTCAAGAACCGCTCCAGCGGCGCCACCACCCGCATCACCTTCGCCGGCCAGGACGTCACGCCCCCCGTGCTGACCGTCTCGGTGTTCAGCAACCCCGCCAACGAGTATGACCTCTCGATCGTGGTTCGGAGCAACGAGGCATTCGGCGCCGCCCCCACCGCCACCATCACCCAGAGCGGCGGGTCGGCCGTCACCATCACCCTCAACGCCGGGCCCACGCCCCTGCTCTACATCGGCGGCACCACCCTCGACAAGAACCGCCAGGGGGTGGCCACCATCCAGGTCGTCGGCAAGGACGTGAAGGGGAACTCGACCACCTCCACCGTGACCTTCTCGATCGCCGTGGTCAACGCCTCCCTGCGCGCCGAGGTGCGCTCCTCCGACGAGAAGTTCGCCGCCGTCTTCGAGGCCGGCACCCTGACGAAGGATTCGCTGGTCGGCGTCTACCCCGTCACCGTCGCCCCGGCGGTGCCCGCCGCCAACGTGCAGGCCGGCCTCCGCAGTGACGCCCTCGGCAAGGCGGACGCCTCGCTGGTGCGCGCCGTCCGCCTGTCCACCGGCGAAAGCCTGAACGAGGAACTCGCCCCCGTTGCCCTGGGCTACGACCTGAGCATCCCCGCCGGCCGCCTGCAGGGTCCCCTCGACCTGCGCCTGGCCCTCCCCGCGGGCGGCCTCCCCGCCGGCGGCGGCCTGTTCCATCTCGCCGCCGACGGCACCTGGAAGATGGTCGCCGCCCTGGCCGACCAGAACGTCCTGACCGCCCGTGTGGCGGAGGGCGGCACCTACGCCCTCCTGCGCGACAGCCTGGCCCCGCGCGTCTCCCTCCTGACGCAGATCGATCCCGCCCGGCCCTTCCGGGAGGACCGGCCCGCCTTCTCCTGGCAGGTCACCGAGCTGGGTTCCGGCCTGGCGGCGGACGGCGTGAAGGTGGTGCTGGACAACGCCGAGGAGACGGGCGTCCTGTCGGCCGACGGCTCCACCCTGACCTTCGTGCCGGCCGCGCCCCTGGTCGGCGGCGACCACGTCATCGCCCTGAAGGCCCGCGACAACGCCGGCAACGAGACGGTGACCGCCGCGGTCCGGTTCCAGGTCCTGCCGCCCCTGGCCATCCATGAGATCGTCCAGTTCCCCAACCCGGCCACCAGCCGCGTGACCCTGCGGGTGAGCACCAACCGGGCGCTCGACCCTGACGCCTTCGAGGTCACCATCTACGACACGGCCGGCCAGCGCGTGGCCAACACCGGCGATCTGAACATCTCCAGTCGCCTGGTGGGCGGCCGGCTGGTGCAGGACCTTGCCTGGGACCTCCGGAACCGGAGCGGCAAGGCCGTGGCCAACGGCGTCTACTTCGCGAAGATCGCGGTGCGCGACCCCGACAACTGGGAGAAGAAGACCAAGATCACCCACAAGCTCGCGGTCCTGCGATGACCGGCCCCTTCCCGCGAGGCCACGACACGACAGAATGCGGAGCGGAAGAACCATGAACCGAACATCATCGATCCTGCTGACCGTCCTCGTGATCATCCTGCTCGCCAGCGGCTGCGGAGGCAGTGGAGGCGGCAGCGGCCGCTACACCCTTCCCGGCGAGATCCCGACGGGAGGGGGCGGCACCGGCACGGGAACGGGCACCGGCACGACCGGCGAAACCGATCCCGACGCCCTGCTGTTGTCGGCCTGGGAGGATTTCAAGTTCGGGGCCTACAGCAGTGCCATCAGCAAGTTCAACCAGGTGCTGACCATCAGCAACATCACCGATGCCCAGAAAAGCGACGCCTACAACGGGATCGGCTGGTCGCAGACCAAGTCGGCCGGGGTCGAGTCGGGCTACAGCTCGTTCAGTCAGGCCGCCTCCACCCAGAACGAGGCGAAGATCGGGCTGGCCGCGGCCCTGATCCAGCGCGGCGAGAAGTCGGGGTTTGTCACCGCCATCACCCAGCTCGAGGCGGTGGGCCTGGGCAACCCCAGCTTCGTGTTCACCTCCACCCACCCGATCGGGGTGAGCAACGCCGAGGCCCACGCCATGCTGGCCTTCTGCTACTTCTGGCGCGGCAACGTGGGGGACCAGGACCTGGCGCGGGCGCAGATCAACGTCGCCCGCACCACCGACGCCTCGAACGACTCGGCGGTGGGCCACATCTACAAGACCCTGAAGGAAATGGGGCTGTCGGGGATATGAGCCCCCGCCATCCTGCCACCCGGCCGGGGACCACCCGGCCGCCCGGCAAAAAAGGACTCAAGGAAACATCACCATGCGCCGAAACCTGGAGATAACCAACCGTATCGATCGTCGAAGGGGGATTCCCATGAAGACCACACTCAAGCTCCTTCTCGTCAGCGCCCTGTGCGTGCTGGTGCTCAGCCCGGCGCACGCCGACTCGGCGGGCGGGGCGGGCGCCTACCTGAAGATGGGCGTCGGCGCGCGGGCCCTCGGCATGGGCAGTGCCTTCACGGCCGTGGCCGATGACTCCACCGCCGCCTTCTGGAACCCCGCCGGGCTGGCCCTGCTGGAGAAGTCGGAAGCTTCGTTCATGCACGCCAACCTCACGCTGGACCGCAAGTACAACTTCTTCAACTACGCCCACGTCCTGAAGGGCAAGGACGGAAAGAAGACCGCGGTGGCGGCCCTGTCCCACGTCCGCTTCGGCATCGACGGCATCCCCGAGACGCGGCTGGCCAACGGCCGCACCGACGGGGTTGCCTTCACCCCCGCGGACGGACTGCCGGCCACCGACCCGGGCGGCACCTACACCCCCGGCAAAAACGTCTACATCTTCAGCTACTTCGCCGCCACCGAGACCTCGACCTTTGGTTCCTACGCGAAGAAGCTGGGCGACCGGTGGTTCGGCGGCATCAACATCAAGTCCCTGCGGCAGGACCTGTTCACCAACTCGGCCGATTCCTGGGGGTTCGACCTCGGGTTCCTGTACAAGGCCGGTGACAAGACGATGGCCGGCCTCTCCCTGCGCGATCTGGGCGAGACCCTGAGCTGGGACACCCCGTCCGGCCACGAAGACCGCGTTCCCGTCACCACTTCCGTGGGCATCTCCCACAAGCCCACCGACAAGCTGACCCTGGCCTTCGACATCAACAAGGTGCAGGACATGAACGCCAAGTTCCGGGCCGGCGCCGAATGGTGGATGAGGGACTTCGCCGCCCTGCGGCTGGGCACCCAGGCCGGGGACCTCACCCTGGGCGCCAGCTTCAAGGTGGAAACCTGGCGGTTCGACTACTCCTACGTCGACGAGACCCTGGGCGAAGCGCACCGGGTCTCGGCCAGCAAGCAGTTTTGATTCTCCTCTTCCCAGCCGCGGGCCGCACCGCCACTTGAAAACCCGGACCGGTTGGGGTAATAGTAGGAAAATCCGCCCTGAACGAGAGCCCCACGGGAGGAACGCATGGAGCTGAAGATCGAAGTCCGGCAGGCCGCCGAAGGCATCACCCTGATCGTATTGCGGGGGGAGATCGGCACCGAGACGGTCAACCAGTTCAAGGATCGCGTCGACCAGATCGTCAACGACGGCCAGACCAAACTGATCATGGATTTCCAGGAAGTGAACTACCTGAACAGCATGGGCCTGGGCGTGGTCGCCGCCACCCTCAAAAAAGTGAAGAAGTCCAAGGGGGACCTCAAGCTGATCAACCTGTCTCCCAGCGTCCAGGAGCTGTTCGAGCTGACCCGGTTGACCAAGGTCTTCGAGATCTTCGAGTCCCAGGAAGCCGCCGTCAAGAGCTTTTCCGGCTGATGCCGGGCAAGGGCAAGGCTTCCCCCGCGTTTCCGCGCCGGCCCCCTCCCGCCGCCCGGACGCCGCGAAGCCCGGTCCCGCCCGCCCGGCCGGTTATCACCGGCCAGACCGTCGTCTACGGGGTCCTCGGGGACCCCGTTTCACATTCTCTGAGCCCCGTTTTCTGGAACGCGGGCTTCCGGGCCCTCGGCCTCGACGCCGTCTATGTACCCTTCCACGTTCCCGCCGGCCGCCTGGCGGAAGCCCTGGCCGGACTCAGGGCTCTGGGGGTGCGGGGGGTGAACGTCACCCTTCCCCACAAGGAGGAAGCGGCCCGGCTCTGCACCTTCCTGGAGCCGCCCGCGGACGACCTGCGGGCGGTCAACACCATCCGATTCGCCCCCGACGGTGCCACCCATGGCGCCAACACCGACGCCCCGGCGATGTACCATCTCCTCACCGGTCTGCGAGGCTCCCCCGGGGGGAAGCGCGGGAAAGGGGGCCCGGCCATACCGCCCGGCCCGGTGGTCCTGCTGGGGGCGGGAGGGGCTGGCAGAGCGGTCCTGTGGGGTCTTTTCCAAGCCGGAGCGACCGTGATATACTGGGCGAACCGGACAGCCCATCGTCTGGTGTGCCCCTGGTCGGCTGAGCGCACGCAGGTGCGCCCGGTCCCCTGGGAAAGCCAAGCCCTGAAAGACGCCATGGTCGCATCAACGCTCATCATCAATGCTACGTCCCTGGGGTGGCGGGCCGAAGACCGTCTGCCGGTGCTCTCCGCCGCGCTGGGTCCCCGCCAGACCTGGCTCGACCTCGTCTACCACCCGGCGTCCCCTCTGCAGGCGGCCGCCCGGGCCGCCGGGGCGCGGGTGATCGACGGGCTCGACCTGCTGTTGGGGCAGGGGGCGGCGGCGTTCACCCTGCTGACCGGCCATCCCGCCCCCCTCGCGGCCATGCGGCGCGCCCTGCGCCGGCACCTGTCCAGCCGGAGGCAGGCATGATCGTGATCGGTGTGGCGGCAGGCCGGGAAAAGGGGTTCGGCGCCGGCGTCCGGCGGCCGAAGATAACAGGAAGGGTATTTCTGTCTGTGGAAAGGATCGCACGATGACCGACATTCAGCAGGCCGCGAAAAAGATGCGTCTTGGCGATGCCCTGATCGCCGAAGGCCTCATCAACGAAGAGCAGCTGCAGCAGGCTCTCGCCCTGCAGAAAAAAAGCGGCAAGCGCCTGGGGGCCGTGCTGGTCGAGATGCATCTCGTCACCGAGCACGACATCGTCCAGATCCTGTCCAAACAGCTGAAGATCCCCTTCATCGACCTGTCGAACTATCTGATCGACCCGGTCATCGCCAAACTGGTTCCCGAACATCTGGCCAAGCGGCACATGCTGATCCCGATCAACAAGGTCGGCAACAAGCTGACGGTGGCCATGGTCGACCCCCTCAACATCATCGCCATCGACGACATCCAGCTCCTGACCGGCCTGATGGTGAAGCCGGTCGTCGCCACGCAGACCGACATCAACAAGGCTCTCCAGGATGCCTACGGCGCGGTCGCCCAGCAGGACAAGCTGATGGGCGAACTGGACGACATCGGCAAGGACGGCGAGGGCGGCGGCGCCGACGAACTCGACCAGCTCGGGGAACTGGGCGAAAACGACGCCCCGATCATCCGGCTGTGCAACCTGGTCATCTCGCAGGCCGTGCAGAACGGGGTCTCCGACATCCACATCGAGCCGTTCGAGAAGGAACTGCGCATCCGCTACCGGCAGGACGGCATGCTGTTCACCGCCATGACCCCGCCCAAGAAGGCGACGGCCGCCATCACCTCCCGCATCAAGATCATGTCGTCCCTGAACATCGCAGAAAAGCGTCTGCCGCAGGACGGCCGCATCAAGATCAAGGTCGCCAACCGCATGATCGACCTCCGGGTCAGCGTCCTGCCGGTCATCTGGGGCGAGAAGATCGTCATGCGGATCCTCGACCAGAGCGCCCTGCGGGTCAACCTGGAAGACCTGGGCTTTGAGCCCGAGACGCTGAAGCGTTTCAAGAACGGCATCTCCTCCCCCTACGGCATCATCCTGGTCACCGGTCCCACGGGGTCAGGCAAGACCACGACCCTGTATTCCGCCCTGACCAGCCTGAACCGCATCGAAGTGAACTGCATGACCGCCGAGGACCCGGTCGAGTACATGCTCAACGGCATCAACCAGGTCCACTGCAAGCCGGAGATCGGGCTGAACTTCGCGGCCGCCCTGCGCTCCTTCCTGCGGCAAGATCCGAACATCATCATGGTGGGCGAGATCCGCGACTTCGAGACGGCCGAGATCGCCATCAAGGCTTCGATGACGGGCCACCTGGTGCTGTCGACCCTGCACACGAACGACGCCCCCGGCACCATCGGCCGTATCGTGAACATGGGGATCGAGCCGTTCATGGTCACCACCTCGGTCCTGCTGGTGCAGGCCCAGCGTCTCGTCCGCAAGATCTGCAAGGACTGCAAGTTCGAGATCAAGCCCCGCATCGAACAGATTTCCCAGTTTGGCATCACCCCCGAACTCCTGCGCCGCCTCGAACTGCCCCACATCAACGAAAAGAACATGCTGTTCTACAAGGGCAAGGGCTGTGAGACCTGCAGCAACTCCGGCAACAAGGGCCGTGTCGGGGTGTATGAAGTCATGGTCATGTCTGAGCGCCTGCGCGAGATCATCCTGAACGGCGGTTCCACCGACGACATCCGGCGGCAGGCGATCGAGGAAGGGATGCTGTCCCTCCGCGAATCGGCCCTGCGCAAGGCCCTGACCGGCGTCACCTCTCTTGAAGAGGTCGTCCGCGTGACCATGGGCGAGCACTGACGGGCCCCCGGGGCGGCCCGCCCCGGTTCCCCTGACGGTTGAATACAGAACAGATAGAACTCTCGGGTTAAGGAGCAGGGAAATGTTTGTCCTCAACGACCTTCTGAACATCGTCATCGAGAACGAGGCGTCCGATCTGCACATCACGGTCGGCAGTCCGCCTGTCATCCGCGTGGACGGGGAACTGATCCCCACCGACCTGGACGTCCTGACCCCGATGGACACCCGGTCCCTGGTCTACAACATGCTGACCGCCGAACAGCAGAAGGAATTCGAGGACAAGCTCGAGCTCGACATCTCCTACTCGGTCCACGGCTTCGGCCGGTTCCGCGTCAACGTCTACAAACAGCGCGGCTGTATCGGGGCCGCCTTCCGCGTCATCCCCACCAAGATCCCCACCCTGGAAGACCTCCGCCTGCCCAGCAAACTGCGCGAGTTCACCAAGTGGAACAAGGGCCTCGTGCTGTTCACCGGCCCCACCGGGTCGGGCAAATCGACCTCCCTGGCCTCCCTGCTGAACATCATTAACGAGGAACAGCGCTGTCACATCATCACCGTCGAGGACCCCATCGAGTATCTGCACTACCACAAGAAATCGATCGTCAACCAGCGCGAACTGCACATCGACACCACCTCGTTCAGCGAGGCCCTGCGCCACATCCTGCGCCAGGACCCGGACGTCATCCTGGTCGGCGAAATGCGTGATTTCGAAACCGTCAGCGCCGCCCTGACCATGGCCGAAACGGGCCACCTGGTCTTCGGCACCCTGCACACCACGGACGCCGCGCAGACCATCAACCGCATCATCGACATCTTCCCCCCCCATCAACAGCCGCAGATCCGGTCCCAGCTGTCGTTCGTTCTGCGCGCCGTCGTCGCCCAACAGCTCCTGCCCACGGCCAGCGGCAAGGGCCGCGTGGTGGCCACCGAGATCCTGATCGGCAACCCCGCCGTCGCCAACTGCATCCGCGAACAGAAGATTTCGGGCCTCTACACCACCATGCAGACCAGCCAGGCCGAGGGCATGATGACCTTCGAGCAGTCGCTGAAAGACCTGTATCTGCGCGGTGACATCACGCTCGAAGAAGCCATCATGCACACCCTCCACCCGAAGGAACTGGAGCGCATGCTCAAGGGCGGCTGAGCCGGCCCCGTTTGCCCTTTTCCGCATGGCTCGGAGAACCACACGGGGTACGGGCTTGACAGGTTGCCGTTTTTTTCATAGGATAATCATGGAGATCAAAGGAAAGGAGGTGAAAAACGAATGAACAAGCGCCGCGGATTCACTCTGATCGAACTGATGATCGTTATCGCCATTATCGGTATTCTGGCCGCCATCGCCATCCCGAACTTCCGGAAGGCTCGCGAGCAGGCCCGCGAAAAGGCGTGCTACGCGAACATGCGCGTCATCCTGGGTGCCATCGAGATGTACAACATGGACAACCCCAGCATGATGAACAGCGTCGATCTCTCCACCCTGACCAGTGGACAGTACCTGAAGTCTGCCATCTCCTACCCCGAAACCGGCTGTACCTATGCCGCAGAAGGGAACCTGACCGGTGAAGGTCGCGTGACCTGCGCCGTTCACGGTGGCGTGGAATAAACAACCACACAAGGGGAAGGGGCGGTTTTCCGCCCCTTTTTCTTTTTCGCCCGATGCCTTTCGCCCGAAACCTTTCCCCCCGATGGGTTCATTTCCATGACCAATTCCCCGCCTGTCATCCCTTCTCCCCCTGCGC
>CAZKPI010000024.1:7750-19190 GCA_964554555.1 uncultured bacterium | reverse complement strand
CATCTCGGCCGCCCTCGCCATGGCCATGGCCAAGGCCACCGTCGACTACCAGTCCCTCACCGGCTGGACCGTCCCCACCCAGGTCATGGACAACCTCAACCGCCTCTTCTACCGCGAACTCAAACCCCGCCAGAAGTTCATGACCCTCACCTATGTCGCCCTCGAACCGGCCTCAGGCCAGATCATCGCCGAGAACGCCGGCCACCCCTACCCGCTCCTCTATCGCCGGCAGACCCGGACGGTGGTCGAACTGCCCCTGCCCTCCATGCCCCTGGGCGCGCGCAAGACCCGCAAAGCCGCCCCGCAGGTGGCCGTCATGGAGCCCGGTGATGCCATTCTCCTCTACTCCGACGGCATGGTGGAATGCCCCGACCCCGACGGGACCCCCTTCGCCTACCCCCGCCTCATCGGCCTGTTCCAACGCCTCATGCAGGAGGAACTGCCGCTCGGGCAGGCCCTTTCCCTTCTCGAACAGGCCCTTCGCCAGCACATGGGACCCGGACCCTTCCCCGACGACGTCACCCTCCTCCTGCTCCGCCGCGACACCTCGTCATCCTGAGCGGCACCCGGCCGCCTGCCCCTCTCCCACAGGCCAGCCCCGGAAGCCTTTCCCGCCCGGCCGCCCCCCCGCCCGCCAGAGCCGCTCCTGCCGCCGCGGCAGTCCTCCGCCCCTCCCCCGTCCCGCCGGCCCCAAGCCGCCGGGCCAGGACCAACCCCGCTCCTGCCGCCCTACTCCCCCCCGGCCGGCTCGGCCGCCGCCGGCTGGACGGCCATTCCCCGTTCTTCCGGTGTGCCTGGCGCCAGCGTGTCCCAGAAGGCGGCGCTCAGCCCGGCCACCGCCATGGGAGTCTTCAGCAGAGCCCACAGGATCTGCCCGGCCAGCCCGACCGCGAAAAAGGCGTCCTTCTGCCCCTCGACCCAGCCCGGCAGGCCCATCGCCATCAGAAAGGAAAACCCGACGATCATCACGTTCCGCTGACTGCCCATGTCCGCCCGCATCAGGATCTGGATGCCCAGCGCCCCAATGATGCCAAACAGCGCGATGTAGGCCCCGCCGATGATCGGCGCCGGGATGGTTGCCACCAGCGCCCCCAGTTTCCCCACACAGCTGAGCACGATCAGCACCACCGCCCCGGTCCGCACCACGTATACCGAGGCAACGCCGGTCAGCCCGATCAAACCGATGTTCTCGGTATACGAGGTCGTCCCCACCGCGCCCAGGCACCCGGCCAGGACACAGCCGGTCCCCTCCGCCCCGATGCCGCGGCTGATCATCTCCGGCGTCGGGTCGGCCAGCCCCGCCGCATACGAACAGGAATGGTAGTCCCCGACCGATTCGATCATCACCGCGAAAAACCCCGCCAGCATGGCTCCGAACGCCAGGAAACTGAACTTCGGCGTCCCCCAGGGGAAAACCCCCGGGAACCTCAGCCATGGCGCCTCTTTCACCGGAGCCAGCGAAATGAACGCGGGGTGGCCCGCCTCCAGCCAGCCCAACTGCGAGGCCAGAAGGCAGACAAGATAGGTGGCCACGATCGACAACAGCACCGCAAAGATGTTCAGATGCTTCTGCCGGATGAACAGCGTGCACACGAAGATGCCCCCAACCACCAGCAGAGACACCCACCAGCACTTGGCCGCGTTCATCTCGACCGCCACCTTGGCCAGCGAGAACCCGATCGCCATGATCGTCGGCCCGATCACCACCGGGGTGACGAACCGCCGCACCAGGCCGACGATCCCGCTGTACCCGACGACCGCCATCACCACGCCCCCCGCGATCAGCCCGCCCCCGATGTACGGCATGATCACCGCCGGGTCGCCGCCGCTCTCCGCCGTCTTGTAGGCCGCAATCACCGTCAGCACCGGCGGGATGAAGCTGAAACTCGACCCCTGCACGATCGGCAGTCCCGACCCCAGCGCCGGATGCGTCTGGATGAGGGTCGCCACCCCCATCGCCAGGTAGACACAGCTGATGAACAGCGCAACCTGCGCCGTGCTCATGCCCATCGCCGGCCCGAAGATCAACGGCACCAGCGTGGTCGCCCCAAACAGCGTCAGGACGTGCTGACATCCCGCCAGCACCATGATGGGAAACGGCGGCCGCTCCTGCCACCCGTACACGATCTGCCTTCGGGTCATCTCATCCTCCTCCCGTGCGCTTGGCCGGAGTATACCAGAACCGACCGGCACGATGCCGGAAAGGCCTCCCGCGCCTGGGCAACCGCGAACCCGAAGCCTGGATGGGCAGAAGAGACGCACGGTCGGGAGGGGGTCCGCAAAGCGGGCAGGCGAACTGGCGAACGCGGCGCGTTCGCCAGGCAGATACCAGGGGACCAGGGGCCCCCGGCCCCTGGCGAAGTGGTCGGGAGGAGCTCTGCTCCTCCCGCTCTGACCGCAGTTCTCAGGGTTGCATGTGACCTGCCTCCCGCACCGCCGCAGGGGACGGGCGGCCGGCCCGCGCCGCGCACCGGACGACGGGACCCGGCCGCCCCGGGCATCGGCCCTTCCAACACGCCGGGGAAACCCGTTCCGGCCGCAAGCCATACCAGCCCGCGCAAGGGGTTGCCCTGCCGCCGGCCACAGGCCCTACCAGCGCCGGGGAAACCCCATCGCCTGCCACAACCGCCAGGCCGCCGGACTGCGCACCACCGGGTCGGGGTGCCCCCGCACCTTCTCCCACGCATGGTGGGCCCACACCACATCGCGGGCAATGTCGTCGCGCACGTCGGAGAACAGGTCCCGCAACAACCCCGCCTGCCGCCCCAGGATCCGCAGACACTGCTCCCTGGACCGCCCGCGCAGGCGGTAGTCACGCAGGATCTCCTGCCCCCAGTCCGCCGAGGAGAACCCCGCCGGCAGTCCTTCGTCGAGCCGGTCCTCATCCCGTTGCGGCCAGTCGCCCTTCAGCATCCCCATCGCCGCCTTCACCCCGGCCAGGTTCATCCGCACCAGCAAAAGATCGGGCCGCGCCAGGCGGCCGATCTCCTGGCATCGCGACCAGTGGGGAAACGACTCCCCCACGGGAGGCGTCTGCAGGATCCGGCCGGTTTTCTCCAGGTCCTTCAGGGCCATCTCCATGTCCTTCTGCACCGACCGGACCAGCACCTGGAGATCAGATACCACCCAGACCGGCGCGGGAAAGCTCCCCCACCGGATCCGAAACCCCCAATCCGCCCCGCCGGCCCCCGTCCCGCTCAGGAGCATCAGGCCAACGAGGCCGGCCATCACGGCCGCCGCCCACCCAACGCGAGGCCAACAAAGCCTGGAGGGCCCTCCTGCCAACGCCGGAAACCGGAAGGAGCGGCCGCCCGGCCGCGGCCCGCCGGGCCCCCGGGCCCCCCCTGGGGCCACCTGTCCCCGGCGCCATCCGCTGGGCACGGGGTCGGAAGGGTTCCTTTGCCGCAACGGGGGGCGGCGCACAACGGCCCTGCCGCTCAGGGCAGGCGGGCTGTTCGGCCGCCAGCCGTCCTCACTTGAAGACGTTTGACAACCCCCGGTTCAACTCGGCCTGATGCTGTCTGACCGCGGCGGCGGGGTCCGACGTGCCCTGGCGGGGCCGGTCTGCATTCCCGGTCTTCGGGGTGTACCCCGGCTCGGGGGGGGCGATGTTCCGCCGCGGGTCATCCGGCGGGTCGTCCTCGAGTTCCTCTTCCTCCTCGTCCTCGCCGACCTCCTCCTCGCCCGATTCGAGCGAATCGTCCTGGGTCTGCGGGTCGGTCACCGCCGGCTGGGCGGATTGGGTGGCAATGGCGGGATTCTCTTCGAGAGTCCGTTTGTAGATCGCCGCCAGCTTCTGGTTGGCCATCTCCTGCAGGGGATTCGGCTCAAAGGCCACCCGCCGGTAATACCCCGCCGCGTCGACCAGCTTCCCGGCCCGCTCCATCACTCCGCCCAGCTCGAGCTGGATCAGCAGGTCCTTGGGGTTCTTCAGCACCGCCGCATCCAGGACCTCGATGGCCTTGTCGGCCTTGCCGGTACATTCAAGGCAGGTGGCGAACCGGATAGCCAGCGACACGTTGGCATCGTCCTTGTCGTAGAAGCCCTGGAACAGCTCCGCCGCCTTCTCATACCTTCCGGTCTGGAAATAACTTTCCGCCAGGAACATGCCGGCATACTCGTTTTCCGGTTCCCGCTTCAGAAGAGGCTCGAGCACCTTGATGGCGTCGGGGTACCGCCCCAACTGGTAGGCCAGACGGCCCTCCTGCAGAGGGGCCAGCGGGCTCCGCCCCTGGGATTTCTTCCAGGCATCGGCGACAGCCTGCGCCGCATCGTCTTTCTTCCATTCCAGGTACAGCTCGATGAGCGCCCGCGCCGGCTCGGGATCGTCGGGAAACTCCTTGACCAGCGTCTTCAGGATGCCTTCCGCCTGCTCCCGCTCCATCAGGTCGATGTACCGGTAGGCCTTTCTCAGCAAAGCCTGCTTGCGCTCCAGCCCTTTGGTCTCGATCCCGTTCCGCTTCATCAAAAACTCCGCGACCTTCCACAGCTTCGCTCCCAACGGGGTGTCCTTCAGCTTGACGAACAGACCGGTCCCTTCCGAGATCTTTTCCTGGACGATGCAGTATTCCCCTTTGACGAAGGTCAGCAGGTTCGACTTCGGATGCTTGTTCCGCACCTGGTCGAGTTGCGTGCCCGCGCGGTCCATGCGGTGGACGCACCGGTCGATCAGCGACAGGAAGAACAGCGCCCGGGTATCGTTCGGGTCCTGTTTCCGGCGCTCGGTGAAGTACATGAACGCCCCCGCCAGGTCGTGTTTGCGGGCGTCGGCACTCAGCGAAGGCTCGGCCAACAGGAGGAACTTGTAGTAGGTGGTGACCCCCTGCTGGAAATCCTTCTTCTTCATCAGCTCGAGGGCCCGCCCATACAGCGGATGAGGCCCCGCCGCCGACACGGGCAAAGCCCCTGCCCAGGCCGTCAGACAACCGATCACCAGCAGGCGGGCGAGGGAACGCCCGATTCGCCCGGTCAGACCGTTCATCATTGTCCTCCCTCCTCGACGGGGATGGGCTCCTTCATCCAGTCCTCCCCCTCGACCGCCCCGCCCTCGACTGGCTTGGCATCCCCGGCAGGGGGCTCGGCGGGTTTCGGTGTTCCGGCAACCGGAACCGGCTCGGCGGCAGGTTCTTCCGCAGGTTCGGCGGCAGGTTCGCCCGCCGCACCCTCGTCAAAGCCGCCGGTTCCCTGGCCGGCCGCCGCCACGGCGTCAAAGGCCGACGCCAGCTCCGCCATCACCTCGGCCGGCACGTCGGCCGTCCCGGTCTGCCCCGCCCAGCCCGGACGCTCATCCGTAAGACGCGCCTGGCGGCCGGAGGCCTCGATGGTCTGGCCGGTCTGCACGGGGTCCTTGATCCCCAGGGCGCGCACCTTCCCGACCTGCACCTGAACGAGCACCTTCCCGTCGCGGGTCTCGAAATCGGCCACCCCCTCGCGGGTCAGCAGGATCGTGGCCTTCCCGTCGACTTTGAGGGGAAAATACTGGTTGATGTGGCGGGCCCGGCAGGACCCCTCCTCGAGGACGACTGAGTAGGGAAGCACCTTCAGACGGGTTTTGGGTCCCAGGCGCAGTAAGGATCCGCACCCCAGCCGGAGCACGGCCCCTTCCTCTTCCCCCGTTCCAACCACCGTGCCGGTCTTGATGCGGGTGCCGGTGGCAATGGCCGTCGGCGCGGGTTTGCCCTGGCCATCGATCAGAAAGGCTTTCCCCGAATCCAGGACCACCACCCCGTACACGAATTGGTTCATGAACTCGGGAAAACCCGCCGGCTTCTTCGTTCCGCCCCCGGCCGCACCCGCCCCTGCCCCAAAGAGCAGTCCGGCGACCAGCCAGAACCCAAGGCCCAGGATCAGAACCCCGTTCCTCTTCAGGAAAATCCGCATAGCCACCTCACTCGTTCCACGCCGGCCCGGCCGATTCCAGTGCGGCGGTTTCCTGTCATTATAAGGAATCTCCCTCCCCCGGTGCAAACCACCCGCCAGCCGAGCGGCCAATCTCCCTCAGGGTCAGACGGTCCTTCGCTGAACAGTGGTATTCGCCGGCCGCGGGCCCCATCGCCAGATCAGGCCAAAACCGCCTGCCGCCTTTCTTTCCGCCTGCCCCGACGGCCAGACCTTCCAGGCCGGAATGACTTCGGCCACAGCATTCCCGTTTCACCGCCCGGACCCCCGCCGTCACCCTCGGCGTCCGGCGCGCCCGCATTCGGTGTCCGCGTTGACAAGACTGGCGTGAGCCGGGTAATCTGTACGGAAGGGAAGGTCTGGGTGAAGGGCACTGGAGATTCCTCGGAAACAGTTCTCGTCCCCGGTCACCAGGTCGAGGTCTCTTCGGACGGCCGTGCTTCACCCGCGGGCACTTTCGCCGCGGGCGGCGATGCCCAGGGGCCCTCCCTGGCGGGTGAAGACTGGATGATAGACCCCGAACCCGCCAACCAACAAGAGGTGGGTGTGGCCTGAAAAGACTGCCCGGTGCCCGCCTGCGGCGGCACCGCCCGGGGATGTCCATCATCGAGATCATTCTCGCCATGGCAATCCTGGCCATGGCGGCGGTGATTTTTCTGCCCGTGTTCACCCAGGGCATGGGATTCACCAAGGAAATCCGCGATTATTCCGTCCTGGTCGGCCTGGCCGAACAACTCACCCACGGCTACATGGTCCGCATCAACAATCTCGCCCCCACCGATCCCCCCATCAACTTCTTCGAGGATAATGTCACCAATGCGGTCAAAGCCGCCATGAAAAACCCGGTCCTCGATGGCCTCCCCGATTTCAAGGTCCTTTCCACCGTCCGCCCTTCCCTGCTTTGCGAAAAAGGCGGGTATGAGATCATCATCAGGATGACCTGGGAAAGCGGCGGCAAGCCCAAGGAATTCTCTCTCTTCACCGTCAAGGCGGTGCGCGGCATATGAACCGGCGGCGCCGCCCCGCCCGGGGCTTCACCCTCACCGAATTCATGGTCGGCGTCGGCCTCTTCGGCCTCCTGCTCCTCTTTCTCCAGTTCGCCCTCCGACTCAACCGCTCCGCCCTGAACTCCATGGAAAAGACCGACCTGACCGCCAAGCTCCGCAACTCCTCGGTCATCATCGGCCGGGCCCTGTCCCTGGCCACCTGCTTCCTGTATCCCAACAAGGTCTCGGATACCTTTTCCAACCAGATCATCTTCCGCAACCAGAAAAATGAGGTGGTGACCATCTTCGTCACCGACCAGAACGTGCTGTCGATGTACAACTCCACGGCCGACACCCTGCAGGAGATCACCCCCTTTACCATGAGCTTCAAAAGCCGCCTGGCCAAAGAAAACCTCATGGAATACCAAATCGAGATCAAGCGCGACCAATACCACTTCACCATCCAGAACCAGCTCTCCACCTGCAACACCTTGCCCTGACGGAGGCGACCATGCGACCCGCCCACCTGCCATCGCCGCTTCGGAAACGACGCGCCATTGCCCTCGTGGTGGTCCTGGTCGCCGCCTTCTGCATGCTGTCCTTCTTCGCCGGCTTCCAGTTCTTTTCCCACTCCGAATACCGCCACCTGGAACGGATCCTCACCAACACTTCCCTCGATTACCTCGTCCGGGCCGGCCTCAATATCGCGGAGGACAAACTGCAGAAAGACCGCTGGTACGGCGACACCCGCTCCCGGGGGTCGTTCGAGGTCCCCTCCAACTTCCTCCCGCCTGCCGCCAAGATCACCATTTATGCCGACGACTACTACGCCTCCGACACCCGCAGGATCGGCAACAAAAAATACAAGATGCTCGACCATATCAAGGTGTACGTGAAAGCGAGCCTCCGCGACCGGTCCATGTACGGCTACGGCAAGTACATCATGACCCCCAACCCCACCGCCTGGGGAAAATCGACCGAGGGGGTCGACATGAGTTTCTCCTCCCTGAACCCGAGCACCCATACATTTCGCAAGATGGTCAACGTCAAGCTCCTGCGCGAGGAAGACCTCGAGGAGGTACCCGGCTTCTCCCGCCTCGACCTCGATGCCAGCCGCAAAGCCCTGGGGGACCACCTTCGCAAGGAAATGCATCTGCAGGCCTACAACTTCGCCCGCAACCTGACCATTTCCCGGAACATCGCCCAGGGCCTTTCCTCTCTTCAGCCAACCTACTCCCTGCCCGCCCTCAAAAACCTCCTCGCCTCCAAGGGAAGCACGGCCGGAACAGGGTTCAACGAAAACCAGTTGAAGAATTTCTTCATCCTCGAAAGCATGAAGGACTTCTTCATGACCACGAACTGGGATATCCCCGATTCCCAGAAGCAAAGCGAAATCCAGAAGGTCCGCATCGAGATCGGCCATTTCCCCCCCGACGAAATGACAGCCGAAGCCGCCGCCGCCATCCGCCTCGTGTTCGGCGGGACCCCCAAAACGGCTCGCGACGGCGTCGATTACTTCAAGGTGGTCCGGGCAGGCCCCAACGGCTCGGCCTTCGCCGAATTCCTCAAAAAACTCAACGTTCCCGCCGCCCCCGACAAGCCCCCCCAGGACCTCCAGGAAGAACTGTCCCGCGGCATCACGGATTACGACTATTCCTTTATCTGGCAGGCCACCAACGTCCGGGTCCCCCCCGGCTCGGAGAATATCGTCGCCAAGGTCTTCCAGGGCGGGGCGACGGCGTTCATCATGTATTTCAACAACCGCGGCAACAGCTTCTACTACGGATCCGGAGGCAATTGCACCTTCGCCAACCCCGTGGGGCCGATCCCCAAATACACCAACTATTACATGGTGAAGGATTCCATCTACATGCCCCTCGCCATCGTCTTCAACTTCTTCATGAAGTTCGTGGACGAATCCTACACCTATTTCCCCGATTCCGTGGTCAAGGACGAAGGAACCCTCAACATCCCCATTCCCCCCGATACTGAATCCGGAGGTGGCGGCGGCTGGGGCGGGGTTTCCGGCTGAGCGCACCGCCCTCGCCCCCCTGGGCTTGCGGCATCTCGACCGGCTGGCCCGGTTCGAGGGGCACAGGAAACTCGTCGCCCCGGAGGTTGCCCTCTGCGTCAATACCCCGCCGGAACGGGCGGACCTCCGGCAGGAGGTCCGGCTCGACGGAAAGCCGCGCCCCGCCTCGATCCATTGTTGCCGCAAGTTTTCGGGAGATTCCGCCCGTTCCCGGTTCCTCCCGTTCCGCCCTGGGGAAATCCGTCGGATTTGTCGGGGGCCCCGGGTTTCAGGGCCCCTGCACTTTCCGTTTGAGGGCCTCGAGGTTCTCGATGATCTTGGGGTCGGTCTCCACCGCCAACCCCTTGTTGATCATATCCATGGCGTCGTCGTCGCGCTTACTGCGATAATAGATGTCGGCCAGCACCAGGTGCGCCTGCCCGTTCTGCGGGTCGATCTCCAGCGCTTTCTGGGACTGCTCGATCGCCCCGGCGAAATCCCCCAACTGCAGTTTCACCGAGCCGAGCAACCCCCGCAGAAGAGCGCTGTCAGGGTTGATCCGAATGGCTTCCTCCAGCTGGACGGATGCCTCGGCGGGCTTCCGCTCGGCGATGGCGATCAGCGCCAGGCAATGACGGGCCTCCCATAGTCCGGGGGTCGCCTTCAACGCATTCCCGAAGGCCGCTTTGGCCCCCTCCCGGTCCCCCAGGATGAACAACTGCCGGCCGCCCTCATACTGGACGGCGGTGTTGTCGGGCGCCTTGGCCAGCTTCTCCTTCACCTTGGCGATCTTCTCCGCCTGCCCGCCAACCGGACCCCTGGTTCCGCTCGCGGACTGCAGGACCTGCGCCTGACGGGCGGTCGCCGAAGCCGCCGCGGCCGCGGCCGTTTGGGAGGCCAGGATCGCCTTCTGCCGGGCGGCCTCCTGCTCGGCCTGATACTTCGCGTAGGCGGCATCGCCCAGCAGGATCTTCTGCACATCTGCCAGCAGGATCTCGGCATCGCGCTTCAGGCGCCGGTCCGTGATTTTCGGCAGGACCGGCTCCATCGTCGAGCGGGCTTTCTGGTGCTCCCCCAGGAAATAGGCCTGGAAGGCCTTCATGAAAGCCTTTTCTTCCGCTGACCCCTTCCCCTCCACGTGCTCGGCAACCGCCTGCAGGGTGCCCTGGTCGTCCCGGCCCAGCAGAGACTTGTCGACCAGGACGGAGGATCGCAGAAACCTGAACGCCAGGTCCGGCCGGCCGGCCTCCTTGGCCTCCAGAGCGGCCTGGAACAGGGCATCAGCCTGGACCGGCGGCGGCGCCCCCTCGGGGAGAGCGTCCTGCCAGGCCAGCAGGCGCTCCAGGGCTTCGGTGCCCTGACCAGCCTCGCGGGCCATCTGATACAACATCTGATGCAGGGAAACCTCCGCCGGACGCTGGGCAGAGGCCTTTCGCAGGTGCACCGCCGCTTCACCCTTGTTCCCCGCCAGCCAATAGCACAGTCCCAGCCAGAGCTGATACTCGAAAAGGGCAGAATGCCGCTGATCGCCGACCTCCCGGAGCGCGTGAAGCTCGTCCCCGAGGTCTTTCGGCTTCATCTGGTGAAGAAGTTTGAGGGTCTCAACGGATCCGGTGGCGGAACCAGGGAACTCACGGGTCAATCCCTTGAGGAATTCCAGGGCCATGCCAAACTCGCGGCTGGCCGAAGCGGCTTGGGCCCTCCCCAACAGGACGCGTTCCCGCACGGAGGAGGCCTGGTGGACCTTGGCCATCTCCCCAAAGAGTTTCCCGGCGAGTTCTGGTTTTCCGGCGGCCAGGAAGGATTCCGCCAGGAGGAGTTGCAGGCGGGAATCCTTCTTCTGGGCGACCGCCTTTTCCAGAAAAGGCACCGCCTCGGCCGCCCGGCCGCGCCCAACCTGGATCTCCCCCAACAGCCCCTGGACCCGCTCGTCGTCTTCGCCAGCCAACCCCTCCAGAGCCGCGTAGGCATCATCGAACTTCCCCGCCTTGAGGGCCTCCTCGGCGACCCGCAGTTTTTCGGCCACGGCCGCTTCGCTCGCCCGCGGCGCGGGCGTCTCCCCGGATTCCGCGGCGGCCGGCGGCGGCACCGGGGCCGGAGGCCGCGTCCGTCTCTGGTTGAAGACGATGGCCAGGAGTCCGAATGACAGAAGGGCAACCAGGGCAAGAGGGAGGACGAGCTGTTTCACAGGCCCATTCTACTTTCCGGAAGGCCAGGGGTCAACGGGCCGCCGCCAGCTCCTTTTCATACCCCGGCCAAGGCTGTCTGGCTGGCGGCCGCGGGTGTCCGGGCGTCAATGTCGGCCCCGCTTCCGTCGACATGCCCCGATGCCGATCGCCCCCCGCCGGCGTCCCTCCGCGTTCCTCGTCAGCCGGCGATCTTGACCGCTTCCGGCAAAAACCCGGAAAAGCCGAAAAAACCAAACCATGACCGCTTCCCGGCCTAGCGGACCGCTCAGCGGAGCTTCCGCGAGGGGAACGCCTCAGCGTTCCCCTCGCCGGAAGAAAGGGTCCAAGGCCATCGACCCTGGTGGGGTGGAAGGGGC
>CAZKPI010000024.1:0-7732 GCA_964554555.1 uncultured bacterium | reverse complement strand
TCGCCAGCCGTTATGCGGACCAAATTGAAAAAAGCCCCGGGGTTTCCCCCGGGGCCGCTTCGCAGAAGGAGTTACTTGTTGGCCTTGGCCCGCAACCGGTCGTATTCCGCCTTGGCCTTGTTCATTTCGGCGGCCACCTTCAGAGCATCTTCCTGGCGGCCCTGGCTGAGCATTTCCTTGTAGAGGTTGTAGAGTTCCTGGTATCTCGCATAGGCCAGCTGGACTTCGGAGGCATAGGTCCCGACGGGTTTCGAATCGCTGATCACCACGACCGGATCGTTGCCCGCGGCGGTCCCGGTGGTGCCGTCGGGATTCCCGATGGTGACGGCCCCGCCGTCATAGCCGCCCAGCGGATTACTGCCGGTGGGCATTGCCACGACCGTCCCGGTGTTCTGCTTGTCCTTGCCGAACAATCCGGCGATCTTGTGCGCCGCCCAGTTGCCCACGTAACCGCCCACGATGCCGCCCAGGATCGTGCCCACGGGGCCCAGGGCCGAGCCCAGGGTCGCACCCAGGGTCGAACCGATCGTCTGGCCCGCCACCCCGATCCAGTCGATGCGCTTGAACGCTTCCTTGATCGAGAACCGGCCGTTCTTCAGGTCGCCGGCCAGATAGGCACCCACCGAACCGCCCACGATGGATCCGAACGTGGGAGCCAGCGCGCCGAGCAAACCACCGACCACGGGAACCGCGGTCAGGAAGGGGACGAAGAACGAACCCGCCGCCGCGCCCGTCACCGAACCCACCACGCCGCCCGCGAACTCGGCGGTGCAGATGGTCTTCAGGGCCTTCTTGGCGCTCGGCTTCTCACCGCGCATGATCTGGGTCGCCAGGTCGACACCCACCGTGATGCCAGCGGTGATCAGGAGGTTCTTCGGGCTGAATCCGGACTTCAGGCTGTCCTTCACGTTCTGGAACCCCTGATTGGTCAGGGCCTTGCCGGTTTCGTAGCCCGCCTTGAACTTGTTCCCCACGGTCTCCTTGAAGCCGGGCTTGCCCGACTGACCCGTCTGGCCAGCCTGGGAGGCGTCGCCACCCTGGGTGGGGTCACCGCCCTGGGAGACATCACCACCCTGCGCGGCATCGCCGGAGCCACCCTGGGCAGGATCGCCCTGGGCGGAATCGGTCGGAGGAACACTGCCGTCGTCGGCCGGGGGCAAACTGCCGTCGTCGGCGGGAGGAAGCGCGGGATCACCATCAGCCGGGGGAAGCGACGGGTCAGTGGTGGACCCGCCGGTCTGGCCGGTCTGCCCAGTCTGGCCGGTCTGCCCGGTCTGCCCGGTCTGGCCGGTCTGCCCGGTCTGCCCGGTCTGGCCGGTGCTCGGACCCGCCCCGCCCTTCACGATGCGGCCGGTGACGGGATCATGCCAACGCTGGGTCTTGGGATTCCACACGAGATCGCCACTGCCAGCGGTGGTCCCGCCCGAGGTGGAAACGGTACTGCCGGTGGTTTGGCCGGTGGTCGTGGTACCGCCATCAGCCACGGCAACATTTTGGTTGGGAACGGAACCGCCGGACTGCGTGGAACCACCAGAGGTGGTGCCGCCCGCCTGGGCGGAGCCACCAGAAGTGGTGCCGCCAGCCTGGGTGGAACCGCCGGTGGTCTGGGTGGAGCCGCCCGTCGTGGTCGTGGTGGTGGGGGCCTTCACGATGCGCCCGGTGACGGGATCATGCCAACGCTGGGTCTTGGGATTCCAGACCGGGGCACTTCCCGCGCTGGTGGATCCGCCGGTGGTCGTCTGGCTGGAGGAGACCGTCGATCCGGTGGTTCCCGAACCGCCCGTGGTCGAAGAGCTCGAGGAGGAGGAGGAGGAGGAGGAGGAAGACGAGGAACTTCCACTGCTCGAGTTCGCCAGGGGGTTCGTCCCGGACTGGCCCGACCCGGAGGTAGGCTTGGTGGAGCCGCCAGTGCCGCCGCTGGAGGCGGACGAACCGGTGGAACTGCCGCTCCCGCCGGAACTGGTGTTGCCGACCACGGCTTCACCGAAAATGAGCTTGGTATACTGGCTCATTTCCAGGGCCACCGGCCGCCCGTTGACATACCGGACATTGTAGTGGACGATCTGGGTGCCCTGGCGCACCGACACCCACTGCCCCGGAGTGACCTGGAAGACCTGGTTCCCGACCTGGACGGGGATCGTTTCGACGGCCAACAGGGGAGCCTCCAGGGCGAGGCTGGCCAGCATGACCAGGCAGAGAATCGTTGAGAGCCTGCGAAGCGTTCTGGTTTTCATAGCACCCATTCCTCCTGCTTGTGGAATCCCCTGGTGGGGAGGCATTCCTCATGAAACCTGGGAATTCAAGGATCACCCCGGTTTTGTACCGTGAACGTTCCTTTAATTATACGAACGGAACGGAAACCCGCAAGGAAAACCCGGAAGAAAGTCAGAGTTTTGTGTACTCCCGGGCAATCCTGGCGGCCAACCGGGCATTGTTCCGGACGAGGGACACATTGGCGGCCAGGCTCCGCCCTTCGGTAAGTTCTTCCAGGGCGGCCAACAAAAAGGGAGTCACTTTCGCGCCGGCAATCCCCCGCCGGGAGGCCTCGCGGAGCGCCCGGACAATGGCTTTTTCGACCTCGTCCGGGGGCAGGGCATCCTTCTCGGGAATGGGGTTGGCGATCAGGACTCCGCCTGCCAGCCCCATAGACCATTTGGCTTTGAGGATTCGCGCAATGTCGCCTGGCCGGTCAACACGAACCGGGACGGGCAATCCAGACCGGGAGTAGTAAAAGGCCGGAAATTCATCCGTGCGATACCCGATAACGGGCACCCCATGGGTTTCCAGCACTTCCAGAGTCCGGGGGAGGTCGAGAATTGCTTTCGCCCCGGCCGAAACGACGGCCACCGAGGTCCGCCCCAGTTCCAGGAGATCGGCGGAAATATCCATGGAAGTTTCCCCACCGCGGTGCACCCCGCCGATCCCGCCGGTGGCAAAGAACTTGATTCCTGCCATTTCCGCAAGAATCATGGTTCCGGAGACGGTGGTCCCCCCGGTTTTTCCTAAAGCGACCGCCGCCGCAAGATCCCTTCGACTGATCTTGTGCGCCCCGCTACCTTTGGCCAATGCCTCGAGCTCTGTTCCATCCAGGCCAATCCGGAGCCTCCCTTCCACAACCGCAACGGTAGCCGGGACCGCACCTTCACGGGAAATGACCTCCTCAACAGCCATGGCCGTTTCCAGGTTCCTGGGGTACGGCATTCCATGGGTGATAATGGTCGATTCCAGAGCAACAACAGGATTTCCAGCTTCTAATGCTTTTGCTATTTTTTTGTTAATTATAACATTTTTTTGTTTTTTCATGTTCCTCGCCTGGCCCTCCGCTTCGCAAGATCGATCACCTTTTTTTCTTTCGCTTCCACGGAAATGCGATATGGGCATCCGGGAGCAATACACCGGACGGCATGTTCGCATTTCATCCCAACGATTTTCACCCCCCACGCGGGAGACTCAACCTCTCCCCCCAATTTCCTGATACATGCTTCGATTCCCTCCAAGGCCTCCCGCGACAAAGAAACGGTGTCAGAAGGGAATCGCGCGTCACGGCACCAATGGACATAGGTCACCTGGGGAGCGAGCGCGGAGACCAAACCCACCTCCTGGCGGCTCTGACACGCCCGACATTCGATAAAGAAAATCTCAGAGCCCGGCAACAGGAATCTGGTGGCACTCCCGCACCCGGGACAGGCCCCCGCGAAAACCCAGAAAAGGGTGGGCTTCCTCTCCTCCGGCAAGGGATCGTCGGTTTCTCCGATCCCGATGAAGACGGTCTGAAAACACCCCTTCTTGCCTTTCACCCTTCCCTCCAGGCACCATTCTAGCACGAAAACACCGGCCCCGATCAGTGACCCCCAGGAAAATTCCAAGCCGGCCGACGAAATGGAACCCCTGGCCCATGCCTCCACCCACAAGCCATCCCAACACCGAGAGAGTTTCCTTTGCGCCCGAGGACCGCTCGGCTGAAACCCACTGCTCAAGCCCGCAACCTGAACGACCGAACCGGCCGCCTATCATGCCCCCCTCATAATACTGGACAAGGGGTACATCGCCCTGGAATGCCGGCCCCTCTTTGACGAAACCCCACCATTCACACCGTAGACTGGAGAACCAAGCCGGCACAGGGGTAGTGGGAGGATTTGATTGATAGACACAGGAAACCCTGCGGCAGAAGCTCACAACCCCCTTCCGGCGCATGGCCATCGCCTCCCCCTCCATTCACGATCCAGGATTGCCACCCTTCCAGCAAGGAACTCTCGCTTAGTCCCAAAACTTTCACAATCAAGTCAAGGGGATGTATTTTCAACGAAATTATATTAAAAAACTTTTCTTTTTCACAAACAGCCCCAAAAAACTGGCCAAGAATGGCCGCTTTCGATTCTAAATACAAAGCTTTATTTATATTTTTCCGGCTACCATCAGGCATTTCCTGGCGAGTTTTTTGTGATTTGTGGCTATAGAGGGTGAAGTTTGTGAATTTCCGAGAACCATCCCTTGCCCCAAGATACCGGCGATACCCAAGCTCCTCGCGCCGAAAACCGCCGGAGAAAACCGCCGGAAAAGCCATCGCCCCCCGGCTCAACCGGGGGGCGATGGGCTGTGGCTTTCGCTCCTGTTCAGAGGCTCCGGCCGGGCCTCACGGGGCTCGCCAGCCGCTTTCCTTCAGGATCTCGCGCAAACCCATCCCAAAGCGCCCCGAATCCCGGGCGGTCGTCTCCCCGCTGGCCGCATCCGCTTCGAGCGCTTCGTCGCCAGCGGCGGAAGGAGCAAGGGAATCGTGCTCCACCTGGTGGAGGGTGGCCGGCCGGGAACTCTCATCAGAAGCCGGAGACGGGGCGGCCAGGGCGAGGTCGCCAATGACCTTCTGGAGCTTGATCAGCGCCTGGGGAACCTTCTCGGTGCTCCCTCCCTGACTGGGGAGCACCACATGGGCCTTTTCCGCGGCGACTGCCCGGCGTTCCCTGGCCCGAATCATCTTGCCCAGGGCGGCTCCAAAAGGGGCACCCTCAGGATCAGCACCAGGGGCCTGAGGAGCCGCCAGAAGGACCTGGGCCCCTCCATCATTGGCCGGAACGGAGGCTTTGGCGCTTTCGTCGGTCGGCGTCGGCACTTCGATCCGGGCCGGGGCGGCCTCGACCACGGCAACCGGGGCCGAACCGTCGGCCACGATGCGGATCCGCCCCTCCACGAGCTGGAGTTCCAGGGGGCGCTGGAACCAGTTCCATTCCTGGGGGATCTCGCTCGGAACCACGTCTGCTTTCGCCTTCCGGCCGCCACGGCGGCCTTTCCGGGCCATTGGTTTCACCGCGGTATCGGCACCGGCCTGGGGAACCGCCGGCTGAACAGCGGGAGCAGGCTTGGCGGCCGGTATTGCCTTCGGAGCCACCGGGGCCTTCTCTTGGGTAACGGGCTTGGGCCCAGCCTTCGGGGCGGCTTTCGGGGCCGCGGGCTTGGCGGCTTCGGGGACCGCCTTCGCCACCGGAACCGTCTTGGGGGCTACCGCCGGGGACTGAGGGGCAGGAGCCGGAGTTTTCGCAGGAACCGGGGCGACAGAGGGTTCAGCCGGGGCACTTTCAGGCTGAGCCTCTTCATGGGGAGCCGGGAGGGCCACGGGCTTGTCGCCTCCGGGAGCGGCTTGCTTGGCAGAAGCAGGCGGTTCCGGGGTTTTCGCCGGAGCGGCCGGCTGGTCACCAGGCGCAGGCGGCGGCAGGGTCGGCGGACCATCCAGGGCAGGGGGCTCGTCAGGGGTCGACAAGGCGGAGGCCGCCCCGGCCAGCCCGGGCACCCCCCAGATCTGGAAAACCAGGAAGCCTCCTGAGATCATAGAAAGGCATCCCAGGAAGAGGAGGAAGGGCACTCCTCGCCGCATCAGCAGATTTTTCATAAGAACACCGCTCCTATAAAAACCTGCCTCCTTAAAAGCGAATAATGTTTCTCTGAAGCGGAAAAGTCAATTACTTTCCCGCACGCTCAAGATATTCGCCTGTACGGGTATCCACCCGGACTTTTTCACCGATCTCCACAAAGAAGGGAACATTCGTAACGTGTCCCCCCTCGAGCGTGGCGGGTTTTCCGCCCCCGCTCGCGGTATTTCCCCGGACGTTGGGGGGGGTGTCAATGACTTCGAGCTCAACCGACGATGGCAACTCCAAACCGATGGGCTTCCCTTCGTACAACTTCACCACCACTTCCATCTGTTCTTTGAGGAACTTCTTCGCGTCCCCGATGAAGTCCTCGCTCATTTCCATCTGGTCGTAGGTCTGGACGTCCATGAAGTAATACAGATGTTCGCCCGCATACAGGTATTGCATGGTGCGGGTCTCAACCGCGGCCTCCTCCACCTTTTCGGTGGTCTGGAAGCGCTGTTGGAAGATGGCGCCCGTCTTCACGCTCCGCAGTTTCGTCTGGGCCATTGCCCGCCAGTTCCCGGGGCGAACGAAGTCGACCTCGACGACCTGGCAAAGCTCGTTGTTGAAGAGGATGATCATCCCCTTGCGGATGTCGTTGGCGGTGATGGGCATGGTTGATACACTCCTGTCGGGTGGAATATCGGCATAGTCTACCATATTCTGAACCTCTTGAATACAGGATTTACCAGAATGTACCACTCAACCGACCAAACAGACGTTTTACCTCTCACCTCGGTTTAACTCAAAAACTGATTACATAAAAGAATAAAAGAAAAAATTATCAGAAAAAAGATTTGAAATTTTTCCGGGCCGGATTCCGGGTTGCCCTCCGCATGCCGATACCTTACCAAGAGTGATTTCCCCTCAGAGGGAGGCAACCCGTGAAATCCAAGCGAATCCTGCTACCCGAGAACGTCGCCCGGCCCCGAAAGCCATCCCGGCCCAAGCGCGGTGACCAGCCCAAGCCGGCCCCCTTGCCGTTTCTCATTTCCCAGCGGCAACGCAGTGAGGCCATCGGCCTGGTCATGATCGGGTTCAGCGCCTTTTCCCTGTCCCTGCTTCATTTCCTGAACACCTCCCGTTTGTCGGGCGCGATCAATGTCCTGGCTGTCCACTTCGGCCTGGGCGTCTACATTCTGCCAGTCCTCATCGGGATTCTCGGCATCCAGCGGTTCATGGAACGACCGTTCACCAACCTGGGCGCCCGCCTCATGGGCATCGCCGGAACGCTGTTCTTTGGCCTCGGCCTCCTCGGTCTTGAGGGCGGAAAGCTCGGAACCTTCACTCTCGGCTGGTTTGCCTCCCGCTTCGGCCCGGTTCCCACTCACCTGCTGTTCTTGTTCCTGTTCCTCGCCTCCGTGATTTTCGCCCTCGATATCCTCTACAAAGACGTCCTCACCTTCCTTCTCGCCGCCACGGAACTGTGCGCCCGCCTGGGCGTTTTCGTCTGGGAAGCCGGGCTGACCGGACTCGCCCTGACCATCCGGGCCACCCGGCAGACCATCCACCTGGCGGGCCTCATCGCCGCCCGCAGTGCCGCCTTCCTCCAATCCTCCTGCCAGCCGGAAGAAAGCCTTGCCGATGGCGGCAAGCTCATCTCCTTCAACGACTCCACTCCTGAAGCCCAGGACGATTCCCTCGCCGCCGAGCTCGCCCGGCGGGTCCTGGGAGCACCGGAACCCGCTCCCGCCCCCGCCATCCTGGGGCCGGAACTGCCGGAAAAGATCGGCCTCACCCCCGGCGGCGCCGGCAACCCCACCGGCCCGGCCGTGGCCATCGCCTGCGAGTATTCCCTGTCGATCGAAAACGTGACCCTTCCGGGGTGC
>CAZKPI010000023.1:15244-19475 GCA_964554555.1 uncultured bacterium | reverse complement strand
GACAGGGCCTCGTGGGCGGCCCGGGCCTCCTCGAGCGCGGTGCGGCACTCGCCGCACACCCGGCAGTGGGCTTCGAGGTCGGCCCGTTCCTGGGTGGAGAGGGTGCCGTCGAGGTAGTCCTGGAGTCTCTGTTCGTTGTCGTGCAGGCTCATCGGTTCACCCGTATCTTCCCCGGGGCGGGGGAAATGTTACACACTTCCGTTTTCCCGTACCCCGTCCTTGCGGCTGGGAAGATCGAGCCCCGGGTTCTGCCGGAGGATCGCGCCCAGGGCCTTCTTCCCGCGGAACAGCCGGATCTTCACCAGATGCAGGGGAATCTCAAGGATCTCGGAGATCTGGACGTAGCTTCGCTCGAAAAAATAGAACAGCCAGATGACCAGCCGCTGGTCCTCGGGCAGGAGTTTCAGGCCGTCCAGGACCATGGCCTGCCGTTCCCGGTCGATCTGGGTCTCCAGGGGGTCGACGAAGGGGGAAGGCTCGTCAAGGGGCTTTTTCGCGCCGGCTGGCCGCCGGATCGCCTTACAGCAGTGGTTGGTGGCGATCTGCAGGATCCAGTTGGTGAAGGAGCGGGAAGGGTCATACCGGCCGAGGCTCTGGTAGGTGGCGACGAACACGTCCTGGACCACATCCTCGGCCGCGGCCGCACTGCGGGTGTAGAACAGGGCCATGCCGAAAATCTTGGCCTGATAGCGCCGGATGATCTCGGCAAACGCGGCGGTCTGGCCTGCCATCACCTGGCGGGCGAGGTCTTCGGGGGAAGGATCGTTCGCGGCCGGGCCGCCATCCCTGGGGGCGGGCGGCGTTTCTTTCGGCCCTCCCTCGGGCCGGGGGCGCCCCGCCTCCCGGGCCGGCTGGGGAGGCCCGGGGTCCTTCCGGCTCATGGGCTCTGCCATCCGAGGGCGAGACTGTTGCTGGCGTGGTTGCGGCAGAGAATGAACCTCTGCATCTCGAACTCCTCACTGCGGTTCGGGGGGGTGGCAACTTTGATGTCGACCTGGAAACCGACCTTGTCGCCCTGGAGATCGAGGCGGGTGAAAGAACAGCCGACGATCTGAAGGCCGCGGCAGAACGGGTGCCCTTCGGAGGCGCCACTGCCGCCGTTGTCGGTGTGGGTTCGTTTGATCACCTGGGTCTTGTCGCCGGGCTTCTCGTAGACGACCTCGTAGATGACGGTGGCGCTGGCCGGCTTGCCGTTCCGGTCTTCCAGGATGACGATCTTCATGGAGGGTTCCGGGGAACCCGGGGTGAGGAAGCTGACGTCCACCGCGCGCTGGATGTCCTCTTCGATCTGGGCCATCAGCACGGAGACGGCCTGGACGTTGGTCAGGTGGGCCGCCCCCTTGGTGGAGGTCTTCATGCCCGAGGACAGCATCCGGCTGGCGGCCAGCATGACGACGGAGCCGAGCAGTACGCTGACGGCGATCTCGACGAGAGTCATGGCGCGGGCCTTTCCCATCATTTCACCTTCGACAGCATCCCGGTCATCTGGACGGTCCTGGTCTGTTCCCCCGATTTCCAGCTGACTTCCGCGATCAGCACCTTGTACGCGAACGGCCAGGTGCCGGTGATGGCAGGCGCTTTCACATGCAGACGGCGGGTGAACCGGGGGTCGGCCGCCATGGGCACCGCCGCCCCGGCCGCTGTCTGCAGGGCCAGGCCGGCGACCGGTTTGTCGTGGCCGGGGGTCAGGAGCGGGTCGTCGAACCCGCGCACCTGGCAGATTTCGAGGATCTCGCCGGCATAGCTGTAGGCGATCACCTCGTCGCGGCTCTGGACGGTTCCCGAGGAACTCCTGGTGAACAGGTAGAAGAGGGGGGTCATGGCGGCCCCGATGATCAGGACCGCGATCATGACCTCGACGAGGGAGAAGGCGCGGCGTCGGCCCGCTGGCGGGGTGCGGGACGGTCGATGGACGCCGCCAGCCCTGGCGGCCAAGGGAAAGCCCTTCAGGTCTCTTGTTGATCGGCGCTGGCGGGTGGCAGGCATGGTCATTTCAGGAAAAGGGGGGTCGGATTCAGGCTGAAGGTCAGCAGGTCGGCTTCGGAATCGGCTTCGGTGGAGGCGCCGGGCAGGGCGGCGAGTGACTGGTCGTAGGTGAGGTCAGCCCCGTGGGTGGTACTGCCCAGGTCGAACCGGCTCATCGCCACAGCCCCCCGGATCTTGGGCCGCCCGCCTCCGCCGATCTTCACCTTGCCATTGTGGGCGACCAGGGCGGCTTCGATGGTCTGGTTGGTTTCGATCGAGATGTCACCGTCTCTGGTGACCAGGTGGAGGTGGGCATTGTTGGGGGAAGCCGCGATCTCGTGGCCGAGGATGATGCCCCCCTTCTTCAGGACGATGCCGCCGTTGGAAAGGACCGTGATCTTCTGGTCGAGCTTCAGTTCGGTCTCCCCTTCGACGTAGACCCACCCGTTCAGGTTCAGGGTCCGCTTGTCCTTGTCATAGAGCCCGCGGGCCTGGAGGCAGTCGAGGAGGGGCCGGCCCTCGGCGGCGGGATCGACCACCCAGGCAGTGCGGATTCCCGGAACCATCAGGGGTTTCAGCAGGTCTTTCATCGACTTGAGGTCATTGGCGTCGGTCAGGGGCTTGAGCAGGTTGGGAATCGCATGCTGTTTGGCGGGGACGGGGTTGGTCACCATGAGGTCGGTCAACGGATCCGGGGGCAGGGTGGTCCAGGGCTTGGGGGTCAGGTTGGTGGTCTGGATCATGGCCAGGGTGCGGTTGTAGGGATTGCGGTCCCAGTTGCTGGCCAGGACTTCGTTGTAGAGGTCGAGGTCGTCCAGGGAGTCGGTGAGGGAGCGGCCGATGAGCAGGGGGAGGTGGTCGCGGTTGAAGACCCCCATGCTGTCGTCCTCGTCGGTGTTGTCGGGGTCGATGAACCGGCGCCAGGCGGTCCGGTCGCCGGGGGGGAGGTGCTTGAGGAAGATGGGCCGGAAGTCGGGGGGCGACTTCATGTTCTTGATGGCCCGGGCGCGGATGTAGGACCGGAAGACCTCGCCGAGGACCAGGGTGGGGGTGGGGCGGTCGCCGACCCCATACAGCCGGAAGGCAGAGCTCTTCTCGAGATACGGGGCCCAGTTGGAGGTGGCGATGAGGTCGTGCCAGTCCTTGGCACCGCCGGTGGAATGGTCGGTGGTGACTCCCTGATCCCAGTTCATGAGGTAGGTTTCCTGGATCTTTTTGATGGTATAGAGGCCGTCGCCTCTTCCCATTTTGAGGAGGTGGAACCCCTCGGCGTAGTCGCCAGGGATGTTCCAGGCGCGAGCCAGGTTGAGGTACAGCCGCCCGCCGCCGAGGTAGACCAGGCCGCGGGGGCTCTTGACCAGTTCGTCCATCGTGAGGTTCGAGGGAACGCCTTCCGGGCCGTTCCGGAGGACCCAGGGATGCCCCTGGGGCGGGTTGAGAGGGCCGCCGTTCGGGTTGGTGCCGACGGTGTTGAGACGGAACGAGGCGGTGGCACTGCGGATGTCGCTGGACTCGCGGGCATCCTCGACATAGACGGTGAATTTCGAGAGCAGGGGGACGATGGCCGCCGTCACTTTGGCCTCGGCCACGAAATGGAACTCCTCACGGAGCTCGTTGCCCCCTGTTTTCTTGAACATCGTGGCGATGTGGAGGTGGATGCGCCCAATCTTCTCGCGGGTATAGGGGGTTCCGGGAAGCGGCGAGAAATCACTTCCCTGGCAGGAGTAATGGACCTCGTAGCTGAAGGCCCCGAGGTCGGAAAGGGGTTCGACGAGGTCTTCCAGGACAGGGGAAAGGTCGGTGCCGCCGGCCTCGAACTTGAGGCGGGTGGCCGCGCCGGGGCCGAGGTTGCCCATGGAGGCGCAGGGCTTGCGGAGGTATTTCACCAGTCCGGAAGCGGGATTCTGCAGGACTTCCTTCTGGAGTTTCTGGATGGCGAGGACGGCCAGGCTGAAGGCGAGGGAGGTGCTGATGCGCTGTTGGCCCTGTCGCTGGGTCAGCCGGCTCTGCATGAGCATGAACTGGAAGAACCAGCCCGCCAGGAGCAGAAGGGCGACCAGGACCCCTCCCACGACCAGGATGGCGGAACCCCGGCGGGAAGCCGGGGCCGCGGTGGTCTGGGAGAGGGGCATGCGGGCGGGAAAGGGCTCAGTATTCGTTTCTGGTCAGAGGCTCGTCATCCACCCCGTTGGCTTCCGGGCGGGCGGGATCGGTGCCGTGCAAGGTGGCGTGGGGCTTCTTGGACGCTTCGTCCTCGTTCTGTTCG